>JAAFHJ010000649.1 GCA_013298325.1 Myxococcales bacterium
CCGCATTTGCTGGCAAAATTTCAGGATCGACCCCCATGAGATGGCCTGCGACGCGCCACAAATGCATGTAATCATCACGTTCTTCTGCGTCGACCGCAACGCCGAGCGCCTGGAGCCCACTCAAGAGTTCGCTCGAGAACAGGAGAATGGTGGCGGCCATGTCATGCTGGTTCGCTGGGACGCCCCATTCTTGAATTTTCCAACGCGCGTCGGTGAGAAGGGATCGACGAAGTTGTGCGTGCATCAATCGCACTTTCGCCGTAATTACAAACCCTTCTCCGCCGGGAAAAATGCCGCCAGGAAGGGCAACTCCGCGCACGTAACGTGCCGTCTCGTTGAGGCGCTGGGGCGCACGCTCAAGGAGCCCCCCTGCCAAGACCAGCGGTTTGTTCCCACCCGGGGCCGCATAGCCGAGCAGCAGCGATTTTGCGCCGAGGACGAGACCTGTAAGCATCGACGTACGAAACAGCAGACGCCCCCCGCGATCGGCCCGCGCGCGATCGGCCCAGAGCGGAAGCGTGTAGAGCGCATCAAAATAGGCGCGCACCGCTTCTGGCGCCTCGGACACGGCGCGGGCCCCCCCGCGAGCTCCGGCATCAATGAGGGCGTGGGCGGTCCGCCGGTCGTAGCTGCCGAGGGCGTCGATCGCGGCATCGGCAATCGGATCTCCCGCAAAAAGCAGGCGACCGAGACGGTCGACACGCGGTCCGAACGACGCGCGCGCGGTGGCCGCAAAGAGGAAGCGCCCCGGGTAGAGCGACGATGGCTGAGCGCGCGAACTCGGCGGCTCAAGACCGAGAGGACCTTCGGCGGATGGGGGGGCGATCATCTCGTTCTTCTTCGTGCCGATCGCGTCGGAGGGGAAGCGAAACGAGCGAAGAGGGGCGACTTGGACCCGGCCGTGACCCAGTTCTCGCACCGCTCGATTGCCAAAATGTCACTTTCCGGGTGGCGCCCTCCGCAGGAGGGGGTACACAAGGCGCGTCGTCGACGGGCTCGGCGACGGTGTAGTTGCACAATGCATCTAGACGCTTCCCACGAGGGAATTCCCTCGCGCCCTTACTTTCGTGAAAGGCCTCTCTCCATGAAGTTGGTTTCCACGCTCGGTCTCGTCGCTCTTACCGCCCTTGTCGCTTGCGCCGGAGACACCGGTCCCGCTGGCGCGAAGGGGGATACCGGTCCCGCAGGTGCTGCTGGCGCTGCTGGCGGCACGACCGACAGCGTTAACGGCATCACGCCGGCGAAGGCCTTCCTCGGTCGCAAGCTGACCATCGAGATCAGCGGCAACAACACCAAGTGGGATACGCTCAAGGCGAGCGACATCTCCTTCGGCGACGGGATCAAGGTCACGGACGTCGTCAACTCCAGTGCGACGGCACTCCTCGTCACGGTCGACATCGCCGACACGGCGAAGACCGGCGCCCGCGACATCACCGTCGGCGGCAAGGTCTACAAAGGTTTCCAGGTTTTGGCCCCCGCGCAGATCACCGGTTCCGCCGGCACGCTTGCCCAGGGCTCGATCGCCGTCGGCTCGGTGAAGAACCTCGATATCGAGAATCC
This sequence comes from Myxococcales bacterium, assembly GCA_013298325.1. GTDB lineage: Bacteria > Myxococcota_A > Polyangia > Polyangiales > Polyangiaceae > JAAFHJ01. Next base: position 1,561 of record JAAFHJ010000649.1, read on the forward strand.
CTTCGACACCGACTTCCTCGACTTCAAGACGCTCACGGGCGGCGTCACCGCGGCGGTCGGCACGCCGAAGGTCTTCTCGACCGACTTCCAGATCCTCATGGACGTCAACGCGACGGCGGGGGCCCGCTCCCTCGTTCTCGACAACGGCGACGGCACCACCTACCAGACCGATGTGCCGCTGACGATCGCGGCCCGCACCCCGACGATCTTCAACCTGACGACGCCCGCAGAGGTGTCCCTCGGCTCCAAGCCGTTGGAATCCCAGCTCTTCTCGGTCGAAGTCGATCCCAACTCCATCGTGAACGTGACCGTCGCGGCCCCGGCCGGTTCGTCCGCCTCCCCCGCCTTCGCGCTTCTCCCGGCGAGCGGCAAGTGGGCCGACCAGCTCGGCTCCTTCAATGAAACCGCCGACCTCCCGAACCTCGACAAGGTGAACAAGGCGAAGTTCTTCCTCGTGTTCCTCGACACCCAAGGGACGACGAACGTGAAGTTCACGCCGACGGTCAAGAAGACCGTCTTCAGCCAGTTCGAAGTCGAGCCGAACGACACCCAGGCGACCGCCAACAACCTCGCCGTCCTCCCGAGCGATCTCCTCGCGACGATGGAGAGCGCTGCGGCTCAGGACTGGTTCAAGGTCACCATCCCCGCCGGCCCCCAGAAGAAGATCTCCTTCAAGACGGTCGGCGTCGAGACCAAGACGGTCGATGGGTTCTTTGGCCCCCAGCAGGTCACGGTCGACACCGCCGTCCAGCTCTACGGTTCGAACGGCGCCACGATCGGAGCCGCTGTCGATGCCGGCTACAACGAGACGCTCACCTCGGCGAACCTCGCCCCCGGCGACTACTTCGTGAAGGTGACCTTCAGCGCCGAGAGCACCTACGACGCCGCGCTCTCCCACTACCGCGTGCAGGCCGCTCTTCAGTGAGCGTCCGCCACGGCAATCCGTGAATGAAGAGAGGCGGTACGGGGATTCCTCGTACCGCCTCTTCCTATTTGTGCAGCCCATTCCATCAGCTCAAAATTTCCCCCAGCGGGAAAGACTCCTGGCCGAAATGCTCTTTGAGGCGGTCGAGAGTGAGCCCCCCTTCGACGATGTGAACGGCCCATCCGAGCAGCGTCGCATCGTCGGCGGCGACGACGAGGTCCAGCGCTTCGGCCGCGCAACGAACGACGCGAATCACCGCGATATCGCTCGAAAATACGCGATTCCGTAGAAGCGCGTAGAAGAGCGCCGGCGGCACCTCAAAGGGGTCGACGGCCAAATGTTCCGCCTCGCGGAGCGCAAACCGAAGCGCAGGCAACCGCGGCGGCGCCAGCGCTTTCGTCCACGCCAGAACATC
>JAAFHJ010000650.1 GCA_013298325.1 Myxococcales bacterium
ATCGTTTTCGGCTTCTTCGGGCCCTTGGCGACCTCGGCCTCGGCGACGGCGAGGTATTCGTCGGGGCCGTAGGTCGGCACGCCGAGGTTGCGGACGCGGACGTTCTTCCCGGCGGCGACGAGCTTTTCTTCGAGGCGCGCGGAGAAGGTCTCCCCCGCCTCGACGCCGAGGCCGAAGACCTGCGAATCGCCAACGACCAGGATTTCATCGGCATTTTCTTTGGCGACGTGGGGCGCTTCCCGGAAGCCGTCGGCGCCGATGACCGCCGTGGTGACCGGGTTCTTCGCCGTCCCGAAGCGGATTTTCTCCGTGCAGCCGGGCGTGAGGCGGGCGCCGAGGGCGTCATCGGCGGTGTAGCAGTTGACCTGAGGGAAGGAGCCAGCGTCCCGTTTTGCGAAGGAATACTCGGCAATTCCAAGGCCTAACGCGAGCCCCACTCCGGTGAGGACGACCGGGACGACGACACGGAGCGGCTTGACGGCAGGCATGGGCGGCATCATCGCCGGAAACGCCGCAGGTCACACATCCCTTCGTGATCGCCGAAAAATGGTAGAGCCTTCGGCCGTGAAAAACCTCGAAGTCGTCGCCGCCTGGAAGGCGTGGGCCGAAGAAGCGCAGAACTTTGCTGGCGATGTGAGCGCCGCCGATCCGGAAGTGAGCTTCTGGTTTGCGAGCAATTCGAAGACGGCGAACCGATTTTTCCACGTCTTTGCGAGTGGCGGCGATGGGAGCCTCCTTGCGATTTGGTCGGAAGACGGGGACGCCTTCGACGACGCGCCGGTCGTGCTCCTCGGCCACGAAGGGGACGTGTATCTCCTCGCCGACGATGTGCCCCATGCGCTTGCGCTCGTCGCTGCGTCGGGCGAAAATTTCGAAGCGGCCGTCCTCGAGGAAGAAGAGACGGTGCCCGATGCCGCGCTTACCGCGTGGCTCCACGCCGCCTACAATCTCCCGCTTCCTGAGGGACTTGTTCGTGATTTGGTCGTCGAAGCGGGGGCGCGCCTCGGCCTCGATGCGCTTCAGGCCCAGGTCGACGCCCTCAACCACCCGTGAGAAGGCGAACGCGATTGCATGGCGCGCCCGCGACGCCTTAGACTCGCGATCCCCCTCACGTAGGCCGTCGTTTGCCGCGCCCGCGAGCCCCCTGCTCACGGCTCCTGCTGGCGGCCCCCCAACCGGAAGGCTTTCCGTTGCTCGTCGACGTTCTCGGCTGTCACGGCGGTGAAACGCCGCGGCACAAGACCTCTGCGTTTCTGCTCGATGGGCGCCTCGCCCTCGCTGCGGGGGCGCTTGCGTCGATGCTGACGATTGAGCAGCAGTGTGCCCTGGAGGCGGTGGTCGTCAGCCACGCCCACCTCGACCATGTGCGCGATCTTGCGGGCGTTCTCGACAACCGCGTTCAAAGCGGCGCCGGCCTCCTCCGCGTGTACGCCCCCGCGGAGACGATCGCCGTCCTGAAGGCCCACTTCTTCAACGGGCTCCTCTGGCCCGATTTTACACGGATTCCGAGCGTTGATGCCCCGTCGCTGGCGCTCCTGCCGCTCGCCTGGGAGCAGCCGGAGTCGCTCTTGGATGGGGCGTTTACGGTGACGGCGGTTCCGGTGACCCACACCATCGACTGCGCCGGATTTGTTGTCGCGGCGGGCCTCCCGGGCGCCGGCGGGGCTGCCCTCGGCTATACCGGCGACACCGGCCCGACCGACCGCTTTTGGGAGGTCCTCGACGCCACGCCGAACGTGCGTCTCCTCCTTGCCGAAGTCAGCCTCCCCGAGTCGCAGGGGCACCTCGCGCGGCTCTCCGGCCACCACACGCCGACGACGCTCGCGAACGATCTCGCGAAGCTCCGCGTGCATTCCCGAGTCGATACGCTGATTTACCACATCAAGCCGGTCTTCGAGGCGGAGACCCACCGGGAGATCGCCCGCGTCCTCCCGTCGAACGTGCACATCCCGAAGCTCGGCGACCGCTTCCGCCTGTGACCGCTCCGGCGTCCCCCTCTTCGACGGTCCGTCGCGCGCTTGTGGCGGCAGGGGTCGTCGCCTGGGGACTTTCGCTGCTGGAGGACCGCGTCGCGCTCGTTTCGCTGGCGCTGCTTTCGACGAGTCAGCTCTTGGAGGCGGTTGCCGCCGGCCGCCGTCGCGCCCTCGCCCGCGAAAAATCGGCCGGTTTTCGGCCGACGAACCGACCCACAGGCTCGTCCCCGGAGGCGCTTCAACCGGGACCGGTCGTCCTGGAGGGGGAGGTCTCCTACGCGACCGAGGCGAACCACGCGATGTTTGTAGAGTTTATCCAGGAGGGGGCCGAGAGCGAGAGCTCAGGTACCTGGAGCTATCGCTGGACCGAGCGGGCGCGACGCCTCACGATTGCGCCGTTCTATCTGGAGAGCGCGTCGGGGCGGGTGCGCGTCGAGCCGGAGCGGGGGCGCGCCCAGCTTGCCGATTCCCTTGAGGGGAAAATTCTCGTGCCGACGGCGGAAGAACTGCGCCACGTCACACCGATCGACGCGCGCGCGCCCCTTCGCAAGCGGATCGCGACCCTCGTCCCCGGTGAGCGCGTGTGGGTCGTCGGGGCGCTCGCCCGCGGCTACGACCCGGAGGCGAACGCGGGGGGGCCACCGGCAAACTCCCGTAGTTACCGAGAAAATGCGCCACCCGAAGGGCTTGTCCTCCGGGGTGATCCGTCGCTGTTGGTCTCGTCGATTCCCCTCGAGAAGCACTTCGCCGCCCGCGCGCGCATGCATGGGCGCGATCGGTTCGCCTACGCCCTGTTTGCCCTCGCGCCTTTCGCGATTCTAGCCCGCTACGTCGACCGCGCCCTCGGCGTTCCCGTTACCGGGCGTGTCACGCAAGTTATTGATCTTAGTGACGATGACGGCGCGGTGACCGGCCACCGAC
>JAAFHJ010000651.1 GCA_013298325.1 Myxococcales bacterium
TGGGGGACGCCGAGGCGAGCGCATCAAGAGCCGCCCGCGGATCTTCGGCGCGAGCCGCCGGCGCCACGACGAGAACCGCAGCGCCGACGAGGGCCGAGGGACTCAGGGAATGCACAACGCGCCACGTCATTTCGATGCCGATCTCCATCGCCAGAGCCGAGCCGTCCCATGCCCGCGATTTTGCTGGGCGAGGGAGGGCAGCGCGCCTGGGAAACGGGGAGCACGTTCGTCGGCTCTTTCCTCGCCGTCAAGTCTCGTGCGATGGACGCCCTGTGATCACCCTTGCCGACCTGGAAGCTGCCCGCGGACGCATCGCCGACCACGTCCTCCTCTCCCCGTGCCCCCGCTCGGAGGCGATCGGGAAACAGGTAGGATGCACGCTTTTTCTGAAGTTGGAGAACCTCCAGCGGACCGGCAGCTTCAAAGAGCGCGGCGCCTGCAATAAGCTTGCGATGCTCGTCGACGAGTATGCCAGCCGTGGCGAAACGCTCGCCGGTGTCGTCTGTGCGAGCGCCGGAAATCACGCGCAAGGAATCGCGTTTCATGCGACGGCGCGCGGCATCGATGCCACGATTGTCATGCCGGAAACGACGCCCCTCGTTAAGGTGCAAAATACACGCGCATTTGGCGGGCGGGTCGTCCTTCACGGTGCCAACTACGACGAGGCCTACGAGGAGGCTCGCCGGATCGAAGCAGAAGAAGGGCGTGTATTTGTTCACGCGTTTGACGACGATGCCATCATCGCCGGCCAGGGCACGATCGGCCTCGAGCTCCTTGAGCAGGTCCCCAACCTCGACGCCGTCGTCCTTGCGATCGGGGGCGGTGGCCTTGCGGCGGGGATCGCTGTCGCACTGAAATCAAAGAACCCAAAGATTGAGATTTACGGCGTGCAGACCGTCGCACTGCCGAGCATGAAGGCGGCCCGAGCGGCGGGGCATCCGGTGACGCTCCCGGCGGCAAAGACGCTCGCGGAAGGCATCGCGGTCCGCACCGTCGGCGCGCGCACCTTCGAGATCCTGGCGACCCACCTGGACGGCTTCGCCGTCGTCGATGACGAAGAGATCGCCGAAGCGATCCTGGTGCTTCTTGAGCGCGAAAAGTCGCTCGCGGAAGGGGCCGGCGCGGCACCGCTCGCGGCGCTCTTGCAGGGGCGGCTCCCGGTGGCGGGCAAACGCGTCGCCGTCGTGATCTGCGGCGGAAACCTCGACGTCAACGTCCTCTCCCGCATCATCGAGCGCGGCCTCGTGAAATCCGGTCGCCGCGTGCGGCTTGCTGTTCAGCTCCCCGACGTTTCCGGCGCGCTTGCCCGTCTCACACGGATCGTGGGTGAGCAGAAGGCCAACATCTTGGAAATTCATCATAATCGCGCCTATGGCCACGCCGATCTCGGGGAGGCGCGCGTCGAACTCGTCCTCGAAACCCGTGGCTACAAGCACGCCGACGAGGTCGAGGCGTGCCTCGTCGCGGCCGGCTACCTCGTCCGTCCCGATGCGAGCGCCCCGCCCGTCGAATAGCCGGTTCTTGACCTAGCGCAGCGCGCGGCGGATACTCCCTCGGCTTCCCATTCTGCGGCTCTTCTCCGCCGGTGTTCGAGGCGGATCCTCCTGAAGAAAAGACCATGGAAGCGGCACCGGCGAACCAAGAAACTGCGATCGGAAAATACCATGTCTTTGCGACGCTCGGTCGCGGCGGCATGGCCGATGTTTTTCTCTCCGTCGCGCGTGGACCGGTCGGTTTCAACAAGCTCGTCGTCATCAAGAGGCTCCGCGCCCAGCTTGCCGAAGACCCGATCTTTCGCGACATGTTTCTCGACGAAGCCCGCCTCGCGGCGCGGCTTTCCCACCCGAATATTGTCAATACCTTCGAGGTCGGCGAGCACAAGAACGTCTTCTTTATCGCGATGGAGTACCTGGAGGGGCAAGCGCTCAACAAGGTGCTGCGCGAGGCGATCAAACAGAACCTTGAGATTCCACCCGCCTACGCGGCGCGGATTGTCGCCGACGCGCTTGCCGGACTTGCCTACGCCCACGAACTTCGCGACTACGATGGCGCGCCCCTCGGCATCATTCATCGCGATATTTCTCCGCACAATTTGTTTGTGACCTACGACGGTCATACAAAGGTCGTAGATTTCGGAATCGCGAAAGCACGATCGACGAGCACAAGCACGGAAGTTGGCGTCCTCAAAGGCAAGGTTGCCTACATGGCCCCCGAACAGGCGATGGCGAGCGTTCTCGACGCGCGCGCCGACCTCTTCGCGATGGGGATCGTCCTTTGGGAGCTCATCGCGCGCCAACGCCTCTTTCCCGGCGACAATGCGGCGGCAACGCTTCATCGCCTCATGAGCGAGCCGATTCCGCGCGTCTCCTCCATCGTGCCGAGCGTCCCCCCCGCGCTCGACGACCTAATCGCGCGCGCCCTGGAAAAGGACCCGGATCGTCGCTTCGCGAGCGCCACCTCGATGCGTCAAGCGTTGGAGAATTGGATGATGCAGGAGGGGGTCGCCGTTCGGAACGACGACATCGCAGCGCTCCTCGCGATGCTGTTTTCGGCGGTGCGCGATGACGTCCAGGGGAAAGTGCGCCAGTACATGAGCCGCTTTTCCGTGGCGGCATCGACTCAGGAAGTTCGTGCACTTACTCAGGATTCCGTCAAGAAGCTCAGTCAGAGCGGCTCAGGAAGCCTCCTCCGCCTTGGCGCCGCATCGACGGGGACCGGTCGCGTCAGCGTTCCGCCAGGCAGCCTCGGCCTCCCGGTCACCGCGCCCGGCGCTTCGCAGATTTTTGCGCCGCCGCCTGCGCCCGTCCAGCCGCGAAGCCTGGTGGTGCCGATCGCCGTAGCTGGGACGTTTGCCCTGGCGATTGCCGCACTGCTGGTCTTCGGGCTTCGGCGC
>JAAFHJ010000654.1 GCA_013298325.1 Myxococcales bacterium
AGGAGGAACATCGGCGTCGTATCGCCTTCCGTCTCGAGCCCTTCCGTCGCCGTCGTCACTGCGGCGAGGGCAGCGGCGATGGCGGGCGCCAGCGGGCCGTGGTCGTTCACAAAGGGGGCGGAGTTCGTCAGGAGCTGGCGGCCGACGAGGACCGCAGCGGCGTGGGGCAGGCGGCGAGTGAGGAGCGAAGTCATCGGCGAAACGGTCGCCGAAGGGGGCGGCGACCGTCAATAGCCTCCGGTCAGAAGGCGCCGCTGATCGTGATCGCCGCCGCCTGGGGCCCAACGGTCGGGGCGATCTGCAGGCGCCCGGAGGTCACAGGTGCCGGGCTTCGCAGGAAAAAGAGCACCGCGCCGCCGGCGAGGAGGGCGCCGCCCGCCACAAAGCCGACCGTCGATGCCGTCGCCCAGCGCTCCGCCGACTGCTTCTGGGAGAGCGCAGACTCGGTCTTGCAGGCGCCGGCGTTCGGGCAGAGGTCCTGGGCGTCCTTCCAGCGGGACGACGCGGTCAGGCCAAACACGCTGGCGACGCCGATAGCGACAACACCGGTCGCCCCGACCGCGATCGCCGGGACGACGGAGCCGCCTTCCGTGCGCGGCGCCGGGAACGGCGGAGGGGTGTTTTCCACCGGTTTTTCCGGCGGCGTCGGTGTTGTCGGCGGCGTCACCGCGACCACGGCGGCTGGCGCTTCGAAGACGATCTGCTCGCTGCGGCTCCGGTCCCCTTCGCGGAGGACGAACTGCTTGGTGATCGGCGCCACCCCTTCCGTCGTGAAGGTGAACCGGTGCTCGCCGGCATCGACGAGGAGGGGGCGCCCATCGACGCGCGTCGCGACGACGGTCCCATCGATGGCGACAGTGACCGCGCTGCGATCCTCGCCACCGACCTTCGCCGCGAAGGCGATCTTCGGCTGCTGGCGCTCGAGCTCGTCGAGGCGCTCCGTGCAGTCGTCGCGGACCGCGCCCGGACAGGCCGGGTTCTGGCACTGGAGGAGCAGGGCGCGCCCGGCGGCGAATTTCCCAGCCGTTCGGAGCGATTGCGCCTCGGTGTTCCAGCCGATGCAGGCCTGTTTGCTGGGCGCTGGGGTCGGGGCGTCGGCAAGCGCAGCAGGCGCCCAAAGAAGGACGACCGATGCGGCGAGATGAGGGGCGCGGAGCCGAAGGAGGCGGGCGGACAAGGGCATCACAGACATTCCGGCTTGAAGACCTTGCGGTTCTGACTATCGAAGAAATACGGGGGGCTGCAGTGGGCAGTCGCCGCAGCAGGCGCAACGGGCGCAACCGGCTTTGCCTTGGAACCTTGCGCCTTCGCGGGGGTCGCGGCGGGAGTCGCCGGTGTGGTCTCGGGCGCGGCGGAAGGGGCGGCCGACGGGGCTTCCACACGCGCCTCCAGAGCGGCGGAGACGGCCGACGGGCTCGCGACCGGCTCTTTGGCGGTCCCCTCGGCGGCGACCGACGGGCGCGCATCGGCCCGGTGGCTGAGGGCAAAGGCGCCCACGAGACCAAAGACGAGCAGCGCGGCAAGGCCACCGGCAAGCGCGATCGGCGCCCGCCGGGTCGGGTTCTGCGGCTCGCGGGCCTCGACGCCAAAGGGGGTTGTCGCCGCGCGGAGACGCGGCGCTTCTTGACCATCCGCGCGGAGACGCGGCGCTTCTTGACCATCCGCGCGGAGACGCGGCGCTTCACGCGAGGCACTGTCCAACGACACATCGTGGGTCGCGGCGCGGGATTCGCCGGGGATCCAGGTGCCGGGGGGACCGCCGTCGGGGGGCGTCCCCCGATTCGGAGTGTTTTTTTGCGGGCCCGACGGCGCGCGCGGTGCGCCCGAATCGGTCGTCTTCATCGTCGCGGCGAGGAGCTCCCGGCCGGGCGGGGCGCCGTAGGCGGTTTCGAAGGCTTCGCGGAGGGCCGCCTGCATGGTCGCCGCATCTTTCCAGCGGTTCCCCTTTTCGAAGGCGAGCGCCGCATCGATGAGCGCGACGACGGGGGTCGGGAGGCCGGAAACGACGCTGCCGATGGAGCGCGCCTGCCGGGTCGCCGCGTGGACGAGGAGTTGCTGGCTGCTGGTGCCTGCGTGGACGTACTCACCAGCGATCATGGAGAAAATCGTCGCGCCGACCGCCCAGACGTCGCTCTGGCCGTCGATGATCGCCGTCGCGCCGAGCGCCTGCTCGGGGGCCATGAAGGCGGGGGTCCCGAGGAGCATGCCGGTGCTCGTGTGGGCGCCGGTCCCGGCCATGGCGTCCCGGGCGCGGGCGATGCCGAAATCGAGAACCTTTACGGTGCCATCGGGGAGGAGGAACAGGTTCGCCGGCTTGATGTCCCGGTGGACGATCCCCTTCGCGTGGGCGGCGGCGAGCACGTCGAGGAGCTGATCGGCGATCGCAAGGGCGACGTCGACCGGCAGCCGCGACCCCAAATCCTCCACGCAGCAGCCGCGGAGCAGCTCCATCACGAGGAAGGCGGCGCCGTTTTCGGCCACGTCGTCGTCGACCACGAGCACGACACCGGGGTGCTTCACCGAGTTCGCCGCGTAGCCTTCCCGGAGGAACCGCGTCCGCAGCTCCGGGTAGTCGGCGAGCTCGGGATGGAGCATTTTTACAGCGAATTCAGCCTGATTCCGGTGGGTCGCCCCGTAGACGGCCGCCATCCCGCCGGTCCCGAGGACGCGGTCGAGCCGGTATTTGCCGCGGAGGGTCGTCCCGACGAGCGCCCGTGCGCGAAGAAGCTGGGGATCGTCGGTCTCGGTCGCGGAACCGTGAGCCGCGGTCGAAGGTAGGGGGTCAGACATGGCGAGTTCAGCTCCAGGGAGGAACCTAGCGCCGGCGTCTCAGGGCGGGCTGGCCGGAGGCGGCCACCAGCTGGCCA
>JAAFHJ010000656.1 GCA_013298325.1 Myxococcales bacterium
TCCCACGGGTCGCTGCGACCGTTGGGGCGACCGCCGGTTCCGGGGGCGACCTCGGCCATTCTATTGGCCCTTCGAAACGGGAACAGACGCGGAAGTCGCTGTTTTCGCCGGGGTTTTCGTCGCCAAGAAGACGAGGTAGCTCTTCGCCTGCGTCCGAAGCTCGGAGAGCGGATACTGGGCGACGAGTATCTGCAAAGCGCCGGTCGCATCCTCCCAACGCTGCATTTTCATGTACGTTTCCGCCAGGAGGAAAAGGGCCTCCGGCTCCCGCCCGGAGTCGACCTCGATGCCTTCCCCCTTCGTGCCCTTTTTGGCTTCAACACGCGTCCGAGAAAAATTACGAAGCGCGTACTGGATTCGGCCGACGGCCGCTTCGTAGTTTCCACGACTGAAATAGAAGTGCGCGACAGAGAGTTCGTGGCGAACCAGACGGTTGAGGACGTCCGCCAGAAGTTCTTGTACGTGCTTTGATTCCTTCGCGGAGGGATAGTCGGCCAGGTAGGATCTTAGCTCTTTGTAGGCATCCTGAATCGCCGACTGGTCGCGTTCGTCTGTCGACGGAGCGAGGAAGGAATCTCCGATTTCGCGGTACTGGGCTTCCGCAATCTTCGCGCGTGCGTAGGCGATTTCGTCGTCATCCGAGCGGTGATCGTGAATAAATTTGCGATAACCACGCGTCGCTTCCGTATATTTCTCTTGAGCAAAGTCGGCGTCCGCACTTCTCAACTCGGCGAGGCGCCCCCACTTCGTGTAGGGAAATTTCCGCGCGACCTCTCGTAGGAGAAGCTGGGCCTCCAAGTAGTCATGAGAATCAAGCTTCTCGACGCCTTCGTCGTAGGCTTTCTTTGCGTCATCCGTGTAGTTTGTGGCCGTTTTCGCGGGCGGCGGCTCGCAGGCGACCGTCGCAAACGCGCCGATCAGGGCAAACGCGAACACGCGCAGGGCAGGGGTGGGGCGACGCATCGGCGCGGTCATACCGACTTACGCGCCATCGCGCCAACGTTGAATGCGACGAGGGGGCGCGAGCCCTTCACGGAGGGGCCCCTTGATCGCTGCCCGTACGAGTAGGCGAACTTTTTCATGAAGTTCTTCGGGTGCCACATCGACGCGAACGGTCCCGTCGGCAAAAACGGTGCAGGATGCAGGCTCCACGCGGTCGGCGAAATGGAGGTCACCCCGGTAGGTGAAGGCGGCCGGCCCCAAAGCAGGCGACGCGTCGTCGGCATTCGTGAGGTTGCGCTCCAAAGAGAGGCGGAAGCCGGAGGCGGGAAAAGTAGCGATAATCTTCATGAAAACAAGACCTTTCCCGACGCGCACGACGGCGGGCGGCAACCGTCGCGAATTCATGCGGCTGCCGGCGCGGGTTTGCTATAGCCGCGGTCTATGGTCGAGAAGAATCCGATCACCCCGGAAGGTCTCACGCGGTTGAAGGAGGAGCTGGCGAAATATCGCGCCGAGCGTCCCCGCATCGTTGAGCAAATTGCACACGCCCGCGAGCTTGGCGATCTCAAGGAGAACGCCGAATACCACGCGGCAAAAGAGCGACAGGGGCAGATTGAAGAGATGATGCGCGTCATCGAGGACAAGCTCGCGCGCGCTGAAGTCATTGATCCGAAGACGCTCGCCGGCGACAAAGTCGCTTTTGGGGCGACGGTTACCCTTCAGGACGAACACGAAAAGACTGTCATTTACAAGCTCGTGGGCGCCGATGAAACCGACGTCGCACGCGGCTTCATCAGCGTAACGAGCCCGATGGCACGATCGCTCATTGGAAAAGAAGTCGGCGATGAAGTGAAGACGCGCACCCCAGGTGGTGAGCGTATCTTCGAGATTCTTGCCATCGAATTCAAGTGACCGCAGAGTCGTCCGCGCCCCGCGCAAGCGACGAACCCAACCTACTTTCCCGAGTCACCGGCGCGTGGCTCGGGATTGTTGCGCTTGTGTATTGCGAAGTATTTCTCGTACTTTGTCTTCGACGTGATTTCTTCGTTGGTGGTTTCGAGCTCGGTGCTGCGCTCGGCTTCGTCGCCCCGATCGGTGCCGCCGTCGGCTTCCTGGTCGCCGGTGTGGTGGGCGTCGCCGCCCCCTATCTGTTGGACCCGCTCCGCGGTGGGCATGCGTCCCCCAGGAGTTTGCTCGACGGCCGCGGTCGCATCGGCCTCGTTGCCGGGCTACTCGGGGGAGTGTTTGCCTACGGCATCTCCTTCGGTCGCCACTTTGAGAATGTCCCCGTTCGGGTCGCCTTCGTAGGTCTGTTTGCACTCGCTGCCGGCGGCATCAAGGTTCTCCTGGCGGGCCCGACCGTCCGTTACTTTCAAGAACGACCGCGGCAGCGGCGTGCCGCACTGGGCGCGGGAATCGTCGCACTGGTCCTCGCTGACCGCTTCCTCCTTCCACGTCTGTATCCGGCGTTTCATGGGTTTCTCGGCGCGGGGGCGCTCCTCCTTGCGAGCGGACTGTTTCGCTCCGTGCAACGGCCCATGGTTGCGCGAGCAATCGCATCGATCGGACTGATCTTGTGCGCTCTTGCGCCCGTTTTTGCAAAAAAACTGGCCGGTTACGACAACGTACGCGTCGTCTTTGCCGAGCAGAGCCCGCTGGGCGGGAAATGGGTCACCGTCGCTGGCAAAATGGCCCCCGCCGACGCGGAGGTCGGGAACGGTACTGAGAACGTCACCGCTACCGTTGGAGCTTCGAATCGCTCCCTCGATTTTACCGGCGCCGATATCGTCCTGATAAGCATCGACGCGCTACGGGCCGATCATCTGGGCGCCTATGGGTACCCGCGCAAGACATCGCCGAATATCGATGCCCTCGCGCGAGAGGGGGTTCGCTTCGAGCGCGCATACTGTCCGACCCCTCAT
>JAAFHJ010000655.1 GCA_013298325.1 Myxococcales bacterium
TTGTTTCAGCCGGGGATCGCCTTTCGCGCGCTCATTCACGATGCCCTAAAGGTCCTTTTGCCAGCGCCGCTCGCCAAACAGGTCGACGCGAAGGCGCTTGGCTTGGTTTGACGCCGGACGGGCGCGTCGGTTTGCGGTTCGCCGGCTCCGAGGTATCTCTGGGCGCTCGCCGAGCGACAGAGCCCCAGGGGTCGCGCGTGCGTCGACGCTGATCCTGGGGCTGAAACTGCGTGGCTGAAGAGGTTCTCGGCTCCGTCGCTGCGACGGGGCGAGACAAGAGGATAACGTGACAGAATTTCATGTGAATATCGTGCGCCTCACCGACGTGACCAAGCACCCGAACGCCGATTCGCTCTACATCGCGAAGATCCACGGCGGCTACCCGGTCATTTTCCGGGGGAAGGAGCACGGGGGCCGCTTCCAGGAGGGGGATCTCGCCGTCTACGTGCCCGTCGACAGCATGCTCCCGGCGACGAAGGAATTCGCCTGGTTGTCGCCGCCGGTCAGCGTGGAACTGCCCGGGGGCGGCACCGAAATGGTCGCCCCTCCGGTGCTCCGCGAACAGGATCGCCGGGTGCGGGCGAAGCGCCTGCGCGGCGTCTTTTCGATGGGGCTGCTGTGCCCTCCGCCAGAAGCGGCTGTCGAAGGGCAGGACGTCGCCGAACTCCTCGGAATCACGAAGTACGAGCCGCCGGAGGAGGCCATCAGCGCCTCGCGCACGAACGGCTTCCAGGTGCCGGCGCCGCGGCTCGCGATCGTGCCGGGCGCCTACGACATCGAGGGGCTCCGCCGGTACACGGACGCCTTCGAGCCCGGTGAAGCCTACGTCTGTACGGAGAAAATCCACGGTCAGAACGCGCGCTTCGTTCACGACGGCGAGAAGCTCCACGTCGGTTCGCGCACCCGTTGGCTCACGACCGAGGAGCGGAACACCTGGTCGGACGTCGCCACCCGCTACGGGCTCGCCGCCAAGCTGGCGAAGCGCCCGAAGGTCGTCTTCTTTGGCGAAACCTACGGCAATAACAGCGACATGCCCTACGGCGTCGAGCGCGGGAAGACCGGCGACGAGCTGCGGTTCTTCGACGCGTTCTGCTCGGAGACCGGCCGCTGGTACGACCACGACGAGCTCCTCGCGACCTGCGAAGAGCTCGGGCTCGATGTCGTCCCCGAGCTTTGCCGCGGCGTCTGGGGCGAGGGGGAATTTGCGAAGCTTTTGCCGCTCGCCGAAGGGAACACGACGCTCGCTGCTGGCAAGGGGCACGTCCGCGAAGGGTTCGTGATCAGGCCGCTCAAGGAGCGGAACATGCGCGGCGGTGACTACGTCGGCGGCCGGCTGATCCTGAAACTCCACGGCGAGGGGTACCTGACGCGCAAGGGGGCGTGAGAGTCGCGACCACGAGCCGGTCGGTCCCACATTTCCTTCGATCGCCTTCCCACGCGCGACGCGTGCTCGCCGACGGCGGGCGGAAGCCTCCCAACCCGATGCCGAACCTTCCCAACCCGATGCCGAAGCTTCCCAAGCGGCGGACCAAGCTTCCCAATCGGTTTCGGAGCTTGCCAATCGTGTTGGTGATCGCTTTTCTCAGGTTTTTGAGGGCCTCGTCGCCGGAGGCCGAGCGCTTCGTGAGGCGCTCCGAGGGCGAGTTTTTCGGCTGGGGGGCAAAAACCGAGGAAAACGGAGCCTTCTGGGACGGTTGGGAAGCTTCGTAAACCGTTTGGGAAGCTTCAAATCCGATTGGCAAGCTCGCCGAGTCGTCAAAACCCTCGGAATTTGCATTTTTCGCCGCGCGCCAGACGTGAAAACGCCCGCTCCCGAGAGTTCGGGGCGGGCGTTTTGGACTCTTAACGCTCAGGATTCGTCGTCGGGTTCCGTCGCCGTTCCTGCGGTGGGGCGGGCGGCGCGCCGTTGGGCGATGCCGAGGGCGATGCGCTGATCGCGACGCGTAATGACCGTGCGGGCGGTCGCCGACCAGTCGTCGAGCCAGGCCTTGAGGGCGATGAGCTGGGCGTCGAGGTCGCCGGCGGGGGCGAGGGAAGCGGGGGCGGCCCCCTCCTCGACGAGTGCCAACAAGTCGCGGATCCGCTGGCGCTCTGCGGGAGTGATCCCTCGCTTTTCGAGGGTCACCAACGCCGCTTTTCCGCCGGGGGTCGCATCGAAGGCATCGAGGCGATCGAGGAAGCGCTTGGCGCTCACCAGTGAAGCAGCTCCGGTCGCCGGTTCGAGGTCTTCAAACAGGATTTCTGCCTCGGCGGGGTGCAGGCGCTGAAGCGCCCCTCGCGCCTTTGCGAAGGTCGGCTCATCCCAGGCATCGACGGCGCGCTCCGCATCGCGCGCGGCGTCGCTCACCACGGGGGTCTTCTTCTTCTGATAGCCGGCGGCGGCATGAAAGAGGGACCACCCCTCTTCATGGTCGTCGTCCGTGTACCCATGAGCGGCGAGTTTGCCGCGAATGAGTGGGCTCCGAGAGACCCCCGTTAAAAAGCGCAGCGCGCGCTCCACAACTGCATCCAAAGTGGCACGACTCCACTGCTTCTCTACCATTGTATCACTCCCTCAGGGACGCCGTAAGAATGGCAGCGCCACGGTACCCACGCGAGGCTCGCGTTCAAGAGGAAAGGGGGACCCAGGAACGGATTTTGGGGAAACCCCGGCGACCCCCGCGAACGGACGGGCCCCTCGCAAACGGTTTCCCGGACGGAGTCGGCCATACCATACTGAATGGTATGGCGGACTGTTGGCCCGCCGTTGGAGGGGCCCCTGTGGAAGTGGGCCCGCCGTCTCTCGCGACGCCGCGGGCCCCCCTGCCGTCGGCTGCCGCCTCACCCTCCGCCGCCCACGCCGCGAGAGCCTTCTAGACGCCCCC
>JAAFHJ010000658.1 GCA_013298325.1 Myxococcales bacterium
AGCCGTAGACGGCGTCTTCGACGGCAGCGATCGCCTTCGGCCCGAGGATCGCGCGGACGCCATCGACGGTCGCCGGGACGACGGCGGGGATCGTCAGCGCGGCGATCCCGTAGGCGGCGCCGATCGCGAAAAGAGCCCCAAACACGCGACGTTTCGTGAAGCGACGTTTCGGTGCCGCCGGACGCAAATCGAGCGGTCGAAGCGCCTCCGGCGGGGCGCTTTCGGGGCCGCTCTGGGTCTCCGTCCTGCTCGCCGTTTCTTGAACCGTTGCATCCGTGCGCGCCGTTTCCTCACCGCCGGCGGCGGGCGGACGTGCAGCCGTCCGCAGCGGCTTCTCCGAAACGGGGAACCGGGGCGAGCTGTCGGGGACGGTGGCCGGGGCGTCCGACGGAGGGGCGAAGTCGTTCATCGGTGGGGTGCGAGGCAAACGCGGACCGTCGCGTCGCTATTCGAAGCGCCCGGCGATCCGCGCGGCAGCCTCGCACACCGCGGGCCTCTTTGAGAAGAAGCGGCTCAGAAGACGCCGCCAACACCGACCATGCCGCCGGTCGGCGTCGGCGCGATGAAGGCGTTCGTCTTGGGGGCTTCCCCCTTTTTCTCGTTCGGTTTCCAGGAGATCAGCTTGTAGGCCGAGTAGCCGCCCGCCGCGATCGCCCCGACGATGCAGACGTCGGCGATGACGCTGTAGGTGCGGACCGTCGAGCGCTGGTCGTCGAGCGCCTGCCGGCTGACTGGGGAGGTCTTCTTGAGGTCGTCGTAATCTTTGGAGGCGCCGACGGCGAGGATGCCGGTGACCGTCGCGCCAACGACGAAGACGCCGGTGGTGGCGAGGCCGACGAAGGGGATCGGGCGCGCCTCCTCCTTCACGACCTGAATTTCGCGCGCATTTCGGAGCTCGATCTTCACCGCGCTCGGCTCCCCGCCGACCATCTCAATGACGCGACTCCACGGCGCCTTCTCCGGGTAGACCGCGGAGAATTTGCGACGCCCCGCGTTCACGACGACGACGCCATCGAAGGGGGCTTTCCCAACGAGCACATCGTCGACGTAAATCTCGGCGCCGGCGACGTTGACGTCAAAGGTCACTTTGGAGACACGACCGCGCAAAAGACCAATCTGATCTTTTACTTGGCGGGCCTGCTCCGGGCTGACGTCGGCGCCGCCTTCCTTGATGAAGCGGTCGTAGAATTCGAGCCCTTTTGCGTAATCTTTGAGGCGTTCGCTCGTGACGCCGAGGTTGTACAAAAGGCGGAAGCTCGGAGAGAGTTCGTAGGCCTTTTTGAACTCGGTGAGCGCGGCGTCGTAGACCTCGTCGTCGAAGAAATCGAGCGCCTTTTGGTAGTGTTCGCGCGCCTCTTTCTTCGAGTCTTTGGCGTCATCGCCCGGCTTGACGTCGGTCGGCTTGGCGTCCCCGCTCTTCGCGTCGGCCGGCTTGGCATCGGCCGGCCCCTTCCCTTGCGCGAACGCGAGGTGGGGGGCGCTGAGAAGGAGGAGGCCGGAGAGCGTCGCGCAGAGCGTTCGAGAAAGGCGCATGAACATCCTAAGGATTCTGGGCAATTGGCACGTGTGGCCGCCGAGGCCTCATCGTCTGCGCACGCAGGCAAGAAGCGCGCCGCAGGCTCAGGCGGCGGAAACGTAGGCGACGACGACGGTGACGTTGTCGCGACCGCCGCGGGCGTTGGCGAGGGCGACGAGCTCATCGACCGCGTATTCGGGGGTCGCACCGAAGCTGTCGAGGGCGTCGTGGATGAGCGCGTCCTCGAGCATTTTCGTCAGGCCGTCCGAACAGAGCAGATAGACGTCCCCCTCTTCCGGCCGGCCGCAGATCACGTCGACCTTGACCGTCGGCGCGATCCCGACGGCGCGCGAGAGGTTGCCGCTCATCGGACCGGTGAGACCGAATTCGGCCATCGTGTGGTCTTGGGTGAGGCGCTCAAGGTGCCCCTTCCGCAGCCGGTAGCACCGGCTATCGCCGACGTGACCGAGGTAAAGGCGCCCAATCTCAGGAACAAAGTGGGTGACGACCATCGTCGTACCCATCTTCGCAAGGCTCGGATCGTTCTGGGCGCGCTGGAAGATGGCGGCGTTCGCTTTGGCGATGCCGATGGCGACGGTCGCCGAGCGCCTCGGAATTTCGGCGACCGCCCCCGAGAGCGACTTCCCCTGCTGGCGGAACACCGTCTCCAGCGTCTCGGTCGCCATCTGGCTCGCTTCGGCGCCACCTTTGTGGCCGCCCATGCCGTCGGCAACCGCGTAACAGGTGAGATCTTCCATGAGATTCACCGAGTCTTCGTTGCGCTTGCGGCGGCGTCCGCGGTCGGTGTTCGCGCAGGCGATCACGCGGAACGCAGGGAGCCCCTCGCGCGGCTCGTCGTCGGCCCCCACGTCACAGACTTTGGCGATGAATTCGTCAGGAATCCCGCCTGCGTAGCCCTCGTCGTCGTCCTCGCCACCGCGGTCGTTGCGCGGGTCGTCGAAGGCGGGCGGAAACGCGTTGGACGGGACGACCGCCTGCACACGCGCGGTCGCGTTCGGATCGACCATCGCGACCGGCGGAGCGAGCGGCGTCGGCATTTCGAGGATGCTCGAAGGCATCGAAGCGGCCGTCGTCACCACCGGGTGGGAAGGGTCTCGAGGGCGCGGCGACTGGGGGAGCGAGAGGGGCGCCTCGACGGGGCGGTTCGGCGCGGGCGCCTCCAGGGTCATCGGGCGGGTCGATGCGCGGGGCGGCGGCTCGAAAAGCGCGTGCAAATCAGTTGCTTGCGGGGCCGCGCCAAAGGAACCGGGGGCCGGCGACAGCGAGCGCGGGGGCGGCGCGGGGGCGTCCAGCGTCAACACCGGCGAGGCTTTGTGGG
>JAAFHJ010000657.1 GCA_013298325.1 Myxococcales bacterium
ACAAGGGGACGTGGGTCGAGATCGTCACCGGGCGCCCCCCGTCGGGCGCGCGTGCTTCGTCGCCCGCGGCGATGCTGCAGAAGAGGTGATTCCCCTCCATAAACGGTGCCGATCGATCGGCAATCAATTCGAGATGACAGGCCTCCGGCCGGGCGAGGTTCCCCGGTGGAACGACCCGATAGAGCATGGCCGCCCCCCAGCCGTCCTGCACCCGCGTCTCCTGCTTTTCTAGCCGCTCCTGGGCCGTGCAGGGGGCGCCAAGGAGCCGGGCGGCGGCCCCTGGCAGGGTATTCATGCAGAGTGCACGCGCACGCACGACCCCTTTGCGCGAGTGAATTTCCCAGATTTCTCCAGTACGTACGAGGCGATCGACGCGGTCAGCGAAGCGAAGTTGACCGCCGAGGCGCTCCACCGCGCGTGCCATCTCCCAGGCAAGGACGCCGACACCGCCATGCACGTGGGCGGTCCCGCGGAAGTAATAGTCGAGCGTGGAGAACGCGAACGGCGCCTCCGCCTCTTCGGCGGACGTTTGCACGGTGATTTGGCAGACGCCGTCGAGGAAAAGGCGAAGCGGGGCAAAGTCGGCGAGGCCGTAGTCGCGGAGGACGGCCCCGAGCGGCTTGCCGAGGAAGGGCAAAATCGGCAGGTACGCGGGGCTTCGAAGGGCGTGCCGCGCGAAAGAATGAAGATGGAGTGGGGGGAGGAGCGTGTCGTCGTCGAAGAGTTGCCAGAGGGCATCCGCGATCTGTTTTTGCTTCACAAAGAAGGCCCGAAGCGCCGCCACCGGGGCCCCAGGTTCCGCCTCAAGGCGCGCCAAGAAGCGGGCGCGATCTGGTGGAATCGCCAAGGAATATCCATCCGTTCGAAGCTCGACGATCGGGTCGAGGGTACGCACGTCGACCGCCATTTTGTGGGCCTTGATCCAGCGATCAAAGAGCGCCCCTTTGGCGAACCCGGAAAAGAGCGTTGCCCCCGATTCAAAGCGGATTTTCTTCCGCGTGAACGTGCTCGCGCAGCCGCCCGGATAATTCAGCGCTTCGTAGAGGGCGACCGAGGCGCCCCGTTCCGCCAGTGAGAGCGCGGCGCCGAGGCCCCCAAAACCCGCCCCAATCACGGCGACGTCAACGACAGTTTCGTCTGAAAGGGCCATGGGTCGTTCCGATGCCCCCACGGCCCGGTCCGTTTGCGACCGCCTCCACATTTCCCGGTGCCGGCGTCGCAACCGACGGACGGGCCGACCGAAACGCCCGGTCCGTTTGCGACCGTGCGCCATTTGACCGCGGTTGGCGCCCTATCGCGGGGCCAGTTCGGCTATCTTCGCCAGATCTATGGCCTCGCTCCGCTGCGCACGCTGCAGCACTGAACTCCGCACGGCCGCTCTCGGCCCCCTCTGCCCGGCTTGCGTTCGCCTCGAGCACGACGGCATCGGCACCGTACGCGCACAGGGCCTCCCCGCACCTCCCGTCCCCGCGGTAAGCAGCGCACCGCCGTCCGTCGCCAGTTCCGCCGGGCCAGGGAAGTCGGTCGACGCCGAACGGGCCGCCCTCTTGTCGACGCTCCCGAGCGCGGAACGACGAAGCGGAGACGCCCCACCGATGACACTTGTGAGCGGCGGAGTCGAAGCCGAACTCCCCATGATCACGAGCGAAGTCGGGAGCGAATGGATCCCGCCGATGGCGCCCGGGTCTGACGGGCGAGCGAGCTCGGGGGTTCCAACGACGGTCCCGGCGGGTCACTCCCCCGTTCCAACACGCTCGAAGACAGTCCCCCTTGCGCTGGCCCCTCCGCTCGCCGCCAGCGCCCCCGCGCAGCCGGCGTACGGGCCACCACGCGTTGCACCTTACCCTGCGAATTTACACGTGTTGGGGGGCGTGCCGCCCCAGAGGGTCCCCCCTCCCCGAGGAGCAAAGACCTCGGCAACGGCAGTCATCGTGGCGACGCTGGCAGTCCTCGCAGCGGTCGCGGGGGCCGCATGGAAACTCCGCGGTTCGAGCTCCTCCGCGAGCGCGGCGACCGGGGCGGCCCCGGGGGCAGCAACGACAGCGGCTGCTCCGGCAGAAGTCGTCGGGCCCCTCCACGGCCTCACGGCAGACGCCCATTCGGATGCGATCTACATGCTTATTGGCGACCACGTTTCGCGCGTCGATCGCGACACGCTGGCCGTCCGGTGGAGCGCGACGTTCCCCCATGTGCTCGGGGACGGTCCCGGCTCGCTCCTCGTCCTTGGTCCGGCCGCAGGAAAATCGCCAAGCGACGACGCCGGGTCGCGGAGCGCGCGGGTGGTCGTCGTTCGCGACGTGCACGTCCGGATCTACGACGCGGAAACCGGCGACGAAGTCGGGCACTTTGTACGGCCCGACGACGCCGGCGGCGCCCCTCCTGCAGCGCTCTGCGAAGCGGAGGGGGGGGAAGCGCTTGTCGTGTATGGTACACGGACTGTCGCGTTTCATCCGACGAAGAAGATCGCAACGCTCCTGGCCGACGCCCCCGACGGACATCCCCGCTGCGAGGTCCCCGATGCCCATTGTGACGTAGGTGTATCCTGCAAGCTTCCCGCGTCGGTGCCGCGAGGGCTCCCGGCTGGGTGCCTCGCCGCCGCTCCAGCAGGGCGAAACGTGATCGCCTACTGCCCGACGGCGACCGCCGGCAGGATCATTCTCGTCGACCCCGCCGGCAAGCGCCTCTTTGAGAAAGAGGTCGCCGATCTCAACAGTTCAAAGTCCTTCGAATTTTTCTCCCTCCGCCGAGACGTCCTCCACCTTGGGAGCGAAGCGACCCTATTCACCTTCGACAGCGCCGACGGGACACTTCTGTGGTCCAAGCGGGGAAACTTCCGTGCAGGATACCGGCAAATG
>JAAFHJ010000659.1 GCA_013298325.1 Myxococcales bacterium
ATCGCTTCGAGCCCGGCTCGGTCATGAAGGTCTTCACCTTTGCCGCGGCGCTCTCGAAGGGGGTCCTCGCCGAGAACGAGAAGATCTACTGCGAGCACGGCTACTACGAACTCGCCGGGGCGAAAATCCACGATACCCATGAGAATGACCTGCTCACGCCGACGCAGATTCTCGCAAAGAGCTCGAACATTGGCACATTGAAGATCGCGCTGCGGCTCGGAGAACCGGAATTGTATGGCGCCTTCCGTCGCTTCGGTTTTGGCGAGCCGACCGGCCTCCCGGTCCCCGGCGAGTCGGGCGGCATTCTCCGACCGCGCGGCCGCCCGTGGGTGGAAGTCGAGACGGCGACCGCGTCCTTCGGCCAGGGCATCGGCGTGACGACCATGCAGCTCGCGATGGCGATGGGGGCGATCGCCAACGGCGGGAAATTGATGGAACCGATCCTTGTTCGCCGCGTGACGGATGCCCGCGGGCAGACCCTTCGCGAGAACGTCCCTCACGTGCGTCGGGAGGTCGTCCCGCGCGGTGTCGCGAAGACGGTCGCCGAGATGCTCACGGCGGTCGTCGAGGACGGCGGTACAGGCGTCGAGGCGGCCATTCCTGGCTACCGCGTGGCGGGGAAGACGGCGACTGCTCAAAAGGCCGATCCGGCGACGGGCCGCTATTCGGAAGACAAATACATCGCAAGTTTCGTCGGCTTTGTGCCGGCAGACAAACCGAAAGTGGTCGTCGCCGTCGTGCTTGATGAACCGATGATCGGCCGCTACGGCGGCGACCTCGCCGGCCCCGTCTTTCGCCGCGTCGCCGAGTCGTCGCTCCGTTACCTCGGGGTTACCCCCTTCAAGGGGAGCGCGAAGCTCGCCGACATTTCACGCAAGGACGATGTCGCCGATCGCGCCCTCGACGCCCTCCGGCCGACGCCGCCCTCGACGCTCGCTCCGCCGACCGATACGAGCTTCGGCCCTCCGGCGCCAGGAGCCTCCGAAGTTCCTGATTTGACGTCACTTCCTGCGCGTGAGGCCCTTCTTCGCCTCACGAAGTTGGGGCTCCTTCCCGAGATGGAAGGGACCGGTCGCCTCGTGCGCCAGCAGCCGGCGGCGGGGACCCGCGTTCCGAAGGGCTCGAAGGTGCATCTCGTCTTTGAGCCGGGGTCGTGAGCCCCCCGGAGCGACGTTTGGATCTTTCGCTTCGCGATTTGATGCGTGAAGTTTCCGCGACGGGGGCGACGCTCCACGGCGCAGAAACGACGTTTGTTTCCGGCATTCAGCAGGATTCTCGCGCCGTCCAGCCGGGGGACCTCTTCGTCGCGCGGCGCGGGCAGGCGAGCGATGGCACACGCTTCGTTGCTGGGGCGGTCGCGGCTGGGGCCCACGCACTTCTCGCCGAGCGGGGGAGCGTCGACCCGGCCTCCGTTCCGGTGCCGACGATCCTGGTCGACGATGTCGCCCGTGCCCTCGGGTTCTTCGCATCGGCCATCTACCGGCATCCAAGTTTTTCATTGGAAATTTCGGGGGTTACTGGGACGAATGGGAAGACGACGACGACCCATCTCATCCGAAGCCTCCTCGATGGCCTCGCCGGGCGCCCCTCCTGCGCGACCCTCGGGACGGTCGGCATCGGTTTCGGCACCTATGCCGCCGCCGCCTCCCACACGACCCCCGAGGGGGACGCCCTCGCACGCACCTTCGACGACCTTCGTGTCCGCGGCGCCGACGCTGTTGCGATGGAAGTCTCTAGCATTGCGATCGAGCTCGGGCGCGTGAATGGCGTCCGCTTTCGCGTCGCCTCTTTTGGAAATCTTACCCAAGATCATTTGGACTTTCACGGCACCATGGAGGCGTATGGTGCCGCGAAGGCGAAGCTCTTCACCGAACTTGGACCGGGCGCCGCCGTCGTAAACATTGCCGATCCCTTCGGCGCGACGCTCTTCGCCGGCCTCCACGTCCCCAAGCTCGCCGTCTCGCCGGACGGAGAAATTCCAGATCGCCGTGCACCGGATCTCTTCGTCCGCGCGGCGACACGGGTCGGGATCCATACCGAGGTTGTTCTGGCGACGCCCGACGGCGATCTCCGGAGCGTCGTCCCGTTCGTCGGTCGTCACAACATGGAAAACCTCGTTGTGGCGCTCGGGATTGTGCGTTTGTTTGATCATGATCTCCGTTTGACGGAAGCGCTTCTTCCCACGTTGATTGGCGCACCCGGCCGACTCGAGCCGGTGTCGCGAATCGGAGAAGTCCCGGTCTTCGTCGACTACGCCCACACCCCCGACGCCCTCGTCCGCGTCCTCGAAGCGCTGCGGCCGGCGGTCGCCCCCGGGGGGCGTTTGATCTGCATTTTCGGCTGCGGCGGCGATCGCGACGCGACGAAGCGGGGGCCGATGGGGCTCGCTGTCGGTCGCGGGGCCGACGTCGCCGTCGTGACCAACGACAATCCGCGAACGGAGGAGCCGGAAGCGATCGCGCGGCCGATCCTCGCCGCCCTCGAAACGCTTGGTGTCCCAACGATTTCGCGCGCCGACCTGAAAAATGCCCGGCGCGGGACGCTTGCTCTCCTCGACCGTGCCGTCGCTATCGAGGCGGCCATCGGAGCGGCCCAGCCGGGCGACGTCGTCTTGATCGCCGGAAAGGGGCATGAGGATTACCAAATCCTCGGCACCACGAAGCACCCCTTCGACGACCGCATCGTCGCCCGTGCGGCCCTCGACGCACTCCGCTAGCCGGCAATTTTCCAGGCCTCGTGGGGTTGGAGTAGGTCGGCGGCATGGCTACGCCGATCCCCGTCAACGAGGCCCCCTTCACCGTCGCCGAACTCGTGGCCGCCACTGGCGCCGCCCTTCCGGAGGGCGCCGCCGCC
>JAAFHJ010000066.1 GCA_013298325.1 Myxococcales bacterium
TTCCGCGACGCGGAGATACGGAGGTGCATCCTTTGTGACGTGAAGATCGCTGGCGTTCTTCTCGACCATGAGCTTGAGAAGTTGCCGCAATTGAAGACCGCTGGTCGCCGTCGTCATCGTCATCGTCAGTCTTCTTTCTTCTTAGGAACAAATCGCAATTTCGGGGCCGCGGGTCAGTCGGCCATCGTGACGCGGAGGAGCTCCTCGGTCGTTGTCACCCCGGCCAGAACCTTCGCAATGCCCGCCATGCGTAGGGTCTGCATCCCTCCGCGAATCGCCGCCTGCTTGAGTTCCGCCGAGGAGACGCCCTGGAGTACGCGGTCCTTAAGGTCGTCGGTGAACCGCATGACTTCATAGAGCGCGACGCGCCCCTTGTACCCGCTGCCGTTGCAGGTCTTGCAGCCGGCCCCCTTGAAGAGGCGCGCATCGGCCATTTGCTCGGGTTTAAAGCCGAGATCTTTGAGGACTTGAGGGTCGAAGCCGATCTCTTCTTTGCAATCGACACAGATTTTGCGGGCGAGACGCTGGGCGAGAACGAGATTGACCGAGGCGGTGATCAAGAAGGGCTCGATGCCCATGTTGAGCAGACGCGAAATCGTGGCCGGCGCGTCGTTCGTGTGGAGCGTCGAGAGCACCATGTGGCCCGTGAGCGATGCTTTGACCGCGATTTCCGCCGTTTCAAAGTCTCGAATCTCGCCGACCATGATGACGTCCGGATCCTGGCGGAGGAAGGAACGCAGCGCGGCGGCGAAGTTCAGGCCGATATCTTCGTGCATCTGAACCTGGTTGATGCCGTGCAAGTTGTACTCGACGGGATCTTCCGCGGTGCTGATGTTCGTGTCTGGCTGATTGAGTTCCGAAAGCGCCGAGTAGAGCGACGTCGTTTTTCCGGAACCGGTCGGCCCGGTTACGAGAACCATGCCCCACGGCTGATGGATCGCCCACTGGAAATCATCGAGCGGCTTCTGATCGAAGCCGAGCTTCGTCATGTCGAGCTGAAGATTGCCTTTATCGAGAAGACGCATAACGATCTTCTCGCCCCAGAGCGTCGGGAGGACGCTCACGCGGAAGTCCATTTCGCGCCCTTTACCGAGCTTCAACTTGATACGTCCGTCTTGGGGAAGGCGACGCTCAGCGATGTCGAGCTGGCTCATGATCTTCAAACGGGAAGAAATGGCCGCCTTGAGCTTGATCGGCGGCTGCATCTCTTCGTGGAGAACGCCGTCGATACGGTAGCGGACGCGGTATTTCTTCTCGTAGGGCTCAATGTGGATATCGCTGGCCCCCTTCTTAATGGCGTTAAGAAGAATCATGTTCACGAGGCGAACAACCGGCGCGTCCTCGCTGGCGCGCTCGAGGTCCATTTGCGAAAGATCTGCATCTTCCGCAGAGAAATCGATTTCGTTCTCGTCGAAACCGGCCATGACCTCGTCGTAAGAGGGGCCAGCGTTGTAGTGACGCTCAATCGCCTGTGCAATCGCCGTTTCCGACGCAATTACCGGCTCGACGTTGTAGCCCGTAAGGAATTTCAGGTCGTCGATGGCGTTAAGATTCGTCGGGTCGGTCATCGCGACGACGAGGCTGCTTCCGGCGCGGGATACCGGAACGACCCGATGACGTTCACACTGCTCGCGCGAAACGAGCTTCAGGATCTCCGGCTCAATTTCGTACTCATCGAGATTGATCGTCGGAACGCGGTACTGGTGACTTAGAAACTTGGTGATGTCATCGTCGCTGATAACGCCAAGTCTCGCGAGCGTGTAGCCGAGCGTTTTCCCGGAGCGCTGCTGCTCTTCCTGGGCCGATCGCAGCTGAGCGAGGCTGATCAGTTTTTCACGGACAAGAAGCTCGCCAAGACGATTGTTCGACATACGTGTGTCACCTTCCCGCTTCGTGACCGTGGCCGGAAGAACGGCCGGGTCTTGCTACCTACCTGAGTACCTTCGCGAGGCTGTGCGTGTGCACAACGACGGCGGCCCGCTTTCGTGCGCCGCGGCGGCGAACGCGGAACCTGAGGGGCGCGGAGTTTACCCGAATTTGCAGGCGTGCGCGCGGAGAGTTGCGTCCGCCGGCGGCGCGCGTCTTGAGCGCCGCGGCGGCGAAAACCGTGTATGTAGCGACCATCGTGGGTTTCTTCGACGGCCTCTTCGGCAAGGGGAAATCCCTTGAGCGCGCAAAAAAAGCCGAGTTGCGCGGCGATTTCGGCACGGCCGTTGAAGAATACGTGAACGCGGCGGCCCCCGCCGAGGCGGCGCGCGTGCTGCTCCTCCGGGCCGAATCGGAGCCGGATATTCGCACGCGGCTGACGCTGTTCGCGCAGGCGGCGCGCCTCGCCCCCGAAGGGTCGGGGACGCGCACCGAGGCCCGCCGGCGGCGCGCGACCTTTGCCCTCGCGCTCCTCGGAGACCCTCCACTCTCTCCACTAGCTCGCCATGAGGCGCGAGAGGCCGCGGCCGAGCTCGAGGCGATCGGCGACGGCGCTGAAGCGGCACGAGCGTTCCGAATGGCCGGGGACAAAGAAGGCGAAGCGCGCGCGTTGATGCTCGCGGGTGACATCGACTCGCTCGAAAATCTGCTTGGCGCGGAGGCAGATACACGCAAAGCGAGTGAGGAAAAGAAACGCGTCGCTCACCAGATTGAAGAGCTGATCTCCGTCGGACTTCGCCGCGACGCCTATGCACTAGCCACAAAAATCGTTGCAGAAAGTACGACCTCCGAACTCGCCGTTGAGACGACGCTCCGAGCGCTGCGCGGAAAACGTGCGCTCGGTCCGCGGGTAAAAATCGCCCTCTTAGGCCGTCCTTTTCGAATCCTTTTTGGCGATGAAATCGTCATTGGTCGTACTGAGGGGACGCTGCTCGTCCCCTCGCAGGCCATTTCCCGGCGACACCTGCAGATTGCACGCGCTCGCGGCAAGGTGACGGTGCGCGACCTCGGCTCGCGAAATGGCACCCGCTATCGGGGGCTCCCCCTCGCCGCCCCCCTCGAGGTGGAGGCACTCGGCGGCGAACTCAAGCTCGGCGGCGAAGTTCCGCTGACGATCGCCCCGTCGCCGCTCTTCCCAGGCGCCTATGAACTCAGCATCGCCGGAGAAACGTGGGTAGTCCCGCTGGGCCCCTTGAACATCGGGCTCGGCGACTGGAAGATGCTGCTCGGGGTCGACGACTGGCTGGAACTCCACGGGACGACGCCTAGCCCGGCGATCGGCGGTCTATCGATGCATCCTGCAACTACCCTCCTCGTCGGCGATGCGCTCACCGCCGGGCGGGACGGTGAGACGGCTCTGTCGATCGTCGAAGTGCTCTAGCGAGGGGGAACCGATGGGCTTCTGGGATTTTCTTCGCGGGAAAAAAGAGGAGCCGGCGGTCGTTGCGCCGAGCGAAGACGCAGACGATCGCGCCGGCCGCGAAGCGGTCGATGCGTTTCTCGAGGGACCGCCAAGTATGCGGAATACCCCGTCTTTTGAGCACCCGTCCTTCGCGCGCCCGTCTGCCAAAGCAGCCGACCCGCATGCCGGCGACGCCGTCGTCCTCCTCGCCGCCGCGCTTGAACGCCAGGATTTTTCGCGTGCCCTCGCCCAATTTCAGGCGCTGCGCGGGACCCGTGACGAGATGCGTGCACTCTCCACGATTCTCGACGCGGTCACGAACGGCGCCGGGAGCGGCGGAACCGGCGATTCGGCGCTCCGGATTGCGGCGGCGGCGGCCTACTTGGAGCGGGGGGAGCCGTCGCCCGTTGCAGCGCTCCTCGAAGGGGCAACCTCACCAGAGGCCCATCTCCTTGCCGCCGACGCGCTCACCGAACGGGGCGACCTCGCGGGCGCGGTGGCCCACGTCGAGCGCGCGTTGCTCGTCGCCTGGGATTTTCCAGGGGCCCGTGAGCGGCACGCCCGTCTCCGCGCACTGCTTGGGTGGGCCGATGCACCACGAGGCGGTGGCTCTCGCGAGGGGACGTTACTTACGTCGGCCCCGGAGGCCCCCTATCGGCTCGTCCGCGAAATCGCCCGCGGCGGCGCGGGGGCCGTCTACGAAGCCGACGAAGCGCGCCTCGGACGCAAGGTCGCCCTAAAGGTGTATCATGCACCAGAACGCGATCGCGATCAGCTCCTCCACGAAGCACGCGTCGCCTCCCGCTTCGCCGGCCCGTCGGTCCTCCGCGTCTACGACGTCTCCCTCGATTCCGGCTGGCTCGCCCTCGAGTGGTGCACGAAGGGGGCGATCCGCGACCGCATTCGAGCCAAGGATTTCCAGCCGTTACTCCCGATGCGGCGCTGGCTCGTCCCGCTCGCCGCGGCGCTGGCGGGGGTGCATCGCGACGGGTGGGTCCACCTCGATGTGAAGCCGGCCAACGTGCTTCTTCCGAACGGCGACGGCGTGCGCCTCGCCGACTTCGGCATCGCCCGACGGGCGGGAGAGGCGAGCCCCGGCGGCTCCCTTGGGTACGTGAGCCCAGACCGCGCAGCCGGCGCGCCGGCCCATCCCCGCGACGACATCTACGGCCTCGGGCGACTCGTCGAAGATGTCCTCGCCGCTGCCGGGGACGCCGAACTCCGTCGCGCACACAGCCCTTTCGTCGCACGGATGTTGGGGCGGGCAGTCAGCGGAAACCCTTCGAAAATCGAGGCTTTTGACGACGCGCAGGCGGTGCTCCAGCACCTTGCGGAGACCGGGATCGGCGGATGATTCGCCAGATCATCGACGTGCGCGAGCCGGAGGAGTTTTCCGAAGGGCATGTGCCCGGTGCGATCTCGCTGCCTCTTGGGAACGTGGAAGGGGCGATTCGCGAGGGAACCATTCCGCGGGATCGCCCTCTGACCGTCATTTGTGCCCGCGGCGGGCGGGCGGCACGTGCCGCGGTACTCCTCGCCGAAGCCGGCTTTGATGCCGTCGTTGCTGAGTCCCACATGGACGAACGCGACGGGGCGCTTTCCGACGCGGCTCTCCGGTATTCGCGCCAAATGCGACTGCCGGGTGTCGGCAGAGCCGGTCAAGAAAAACTAAAGCAAGCACGTGTAGTTGTCGTAGGCGCTGGGGGCCTCGGATCGCCCGTAGCTCTCTACCTTGCCGCGGCCGGCGTCGGGACGATCACCCTCATCGATGGCGACCGTGTCGAAGGTTCGAATCTTCACCGCCAGATCCTCCACGATACGGCATCCCTCGGCCGGCCAAAGGTCGAAAGCGGCGCCGAGCGGTTGCTCGCTCTCAATCCCGAAAGTTGCGTGCGCGCCATTCCGGAAATGTTGACGACGACAAACGCGGCAGCGCTCCTGACTGACCACGATCTCGTCATCGACGGGAGCGACAACTTCGCCGCTCGCTACGCCATCAATGATGCCTGCATCCTGCATCGAATTCTGTGGATTCACGGCAGCGTCCACCGGATGAGCGGACAACTTGCCGTATTCGCCCCCGGATACGCTTGTTATCGCTGCTTATTTCCCTCGCCTACCGAAGGGGTACTCGGCGCCAACTGTGCCGAGGCGGGCGTGCTCGGAGGGGTCGTCGGCATTCTCGGGTCGATGCTCGCCACCGAGGCGCTCAAGCATCTACTCGGCCTCGGGGCGCCCCTCGTCGAGACGCTCGTCACCTACGACGCCCTCCGCCTGGAGACGCAACGCTTCCGTTTTGGTGCCCGTGTAGGATGCATCTGTTCTGCGACGTGAGCGTTCCTCGACAGAACTCACCCTCGTTTGGTAGCGGACGGACGATGGCCTTCCCGACGCTCCCGTCCGCCCCGCGCCTCACCCTCGAAGATGCACGCCGCCAGCGCACGCGCGGCGAGTTCTGGGAGAGCAGCCGGGGGCGTCTGCATGTCGTCGTTCGCGGGCCGGAGAAAAGCGAGCATCTTCCGCTACTTCTCCTTCACGGCTACTCAGACAACGCCTCGACCTGGCGGCGACTGCAACGCCACCTCGAAGGGGAATTCCGGACGATCGCCATCGACATGCCCGGCCACGGGCTCTCGGACACCCCCGAGAACACCGCGCTCACGATGGGCGATCTCGCCGACCTCGTGCGCGAATACATGGACGCCCACGAAATCCCGCGCGCCTTCGTCGTGGCCAGTTCGCTCGGCGGGGGGACCGCCCTCGGACTCGGCGCAAAGTACGCCGCGCGGGTGACCGGGATGCTCTTGCTCGGTTCCGTCGGCGTTCCGTTCCTGCCGCCCGCGGCATTCGCCCCCCTTTTTCTGCCACGCGTCGAAGGAATTGCGACACTTGTCGCGAGTCTACCCGGGCTCCGCCGGACGCTGCTCGCGCGGATCGCGTTTCCGAACGGGCATCCGGTTTCCGATCAGGACGTCGGTGGCTATTTCGATCCTTGGACGATTGAAGGGCGCGTTCACTACTTCAAGCGGCTTGGGCGAAAGCTCGATCTCGGTGAGCCGGTTCCGTGGTTGTCACAGATCCAGGTGCCGGTCACGATCGTCGACTGCGGGCGCGATCACCTCGTCCCGAGTCATGTGTCCAAAGAGCTTGTGAAGCGAATTCCAGGGGCAATTCGCGTGGAATTACCGACAGCTGGCCACCTTCCACAAATCGATAGCACCGAGGAAGTGGGCCGCCTCGTGCGGTTCGCCCTCGCACGGAGCGAGCGCGAGACCTTTTGACGCGCTGCAAGGTGCCGCGCTTCAAAAAGGAAAAACCCGAGACCCTTCAAAGAAGAGTCTCGGGCCCTGGGAGGGTTATTTTCCGTTCGATGCGAAGCGAGTCTAAGCGGTCACTACGAAGGTCTCAGGCGTCGTTCTTCTTCGCCGTCTTCGTGGAGATCGACTTGCCGTCACGCTTCTCCGCCTTCGGGGCGACGCGCTTTTCCGACTTGTCGGCCGTCTCACTCTTTGCCGGTTTCTCGCCAAAGTTTGCGACGTAACGGGGCGCCTCGCCGGGGGCGGCGACGTCGATCCAGCTCACCTTGCCGGTGCCTGCATCGCGGACGTCGACGTGGACGAACTTGCCGTTCGGGTAGAAGCCGCAACCGGTGTCTTCAAGGGTCTTGCAGAACGTCGCCACGTCCTCGTTCTTGACGCCGACGAAGCGCACGTCGAGGGCGCGCCCGTCTTTGTGCATTGCGGAGTTTGCATTCTTCGCACCACCGAGGATTTCAATCTCGGGAAGCTTCCCCTTCTTACCGAAGTGGGCCGCGATTTCGCCAACACGGGTCAGCAGGCGCGGATCGAGGCCTTCGCGCCCCTTGGCTTCGCCGACGAGGACGGCAACTTTATCAAGGGCGCCTGCGACGAGCTTCCCGTCGCAGGTCTTAACCGGCACGATCTCTTCCTTGCCTTCGTGGCGGAGGACGAGGTCAAGACCGCAGCGACCGGCCATGTCGGGGCCGACTTCATCGGCGGCGCTCGCAGCGACTTTGCCGTGGGAAACCGGCTTTTCGCCGATTTCCGTCTTCGCGGCGACCTTCACGATCTTGCCATCGGCCGGAACATCTTTCGCGGAAGAGTGCTTCTTGGAAGCGGCCTCTTTCTTGTCTGACTTCTCGGCGCCTTCGTGCTTCGGGGCGACTTTTTCGTGTTTGTTGGACGGGAGAACGTCCTTCGCGTGATGGGCCTTCACCGTCTTCTCCGAGGACTTTTCATCCTTCGTCGACGGATGAATTTCCTTCTTTGCAGAGACCTTCGTGAGCGACTTCGGCTTCGGAAGAGCCTCAAGGCGCGCGTCGTCGGAGAGCTTTGCGAGCTCGATTTCCGTCGGCTCCGTGTGGGTCTCGGCGTGGCGCTCGGTGAGCGCGTGGTCGATGGCGCGCTTGAGGGCGACCTTGTCGAGACCGTGCTTCTTCGGGGCGACCTTCGCGGCGACCTTGGTCTTCGAAGCAGGCGCGTCCTTCTTCGATACATGGTGGGTCGCTTCGCGGCTCGAAGCGTGGGTGTCGGCGAGGGCCCAGGTGGGGACCATGGCGACGAGAGCGAGCGTGAACAGAGATGCAATCGGCTTCATTTCGGAAAATCCTCCACTGCTCCCAGGCAGTGGAGCCGTTATCCTACATGCTCCGACATTGTACCAAATTCGCCGCTGCACTTTTCTTCAAACCGCTGAATTTACATACAAATATCGAAACATTGGCGACGCGCGGCAGCCGCCTTGGCGCGCTCGCGGACGAAAAAAAGCGGTCGTGGGTAGCGGGCGCGTTCTCTGCTTGCGTCTTGCGGCGGCATTCGGCACTTCGGGACCGTGAACCGCGCCGACTTCGAAAACTCTTTCCGCAAGCTGCTCGCCGACGCCACGAGCCAGAAGGCAAACACCGGTTGCTACGCCTGCGAACGCTGCGAAGGGTGCCAGGACTGCACCTTCTGCGTCGGCTCGAAGAATTGCTCCCGCTGCACCTACTGCCGCGACTGCGACGACACGCGCGACTCGTCCCACTGCATTCGCGCGAAGCAGTGCCTCCAATGCCAGCACTGCGTCGACTGCGAGCGCTGCGTCCGCTCCGCCTACCTCACGAAATCGATCGGCTGCAGCGACTGCACCTACTGTTTCGGGTGCGTCGGCCTCGCGAAGAAGGACTTCCATATTTTGAACGTCCCCTACCCGCGCGACGAGTGGTTCAAGATCGTGAAACAGCTTGAAAAAGAGCTGCGTATCGACCGCACCCCGGCGAGCGCGAGCGCCTAATGCGTGCCCACCTGCAGCGCGTGAAGAGCGCGCGTGTGGAGGTCGCCAGCGAAGTCACCGGGGCGATTTCCCACGGGCTCCTCGTCCTCCTCGGCGTTGGCAAAGGGGACACCGACGACGATCGCCGCTGGTTGCTTGAGAAGATATTGGGGCTCCGCATCTTCGAAAACGAGGCGGGGAAGATGGACAAGAGTGTCGTCGATGCCGGTGGGGCGCTGCTCGTCGTCAGTCAATTCACGCTCTTTGCCGACGTCCACAAGGGGCGACGCCCCAGTTTCGACGGCGCCGCCCCGCCCGAAGAGGCAAACATGCATTATACACAATTTGTCGAAGAGGCGCGCAGGTCGCTGGCTGTGGAGACTGGGCGGTTCCGCGCGACCATGGACGTGCATCTTGTAAACGACGGCCCGGTCACCCTGCTCCTGGACTCACGCACGCGATGACGACGGAACACGAAGCTTCAGAAGCGCCCGCCGACGCGAAAATGGCAGCGTTTGAGACCCTTTGGGCGAACGTCGAAGCCCGGTGGGACGACGAAAAAGCCCACGCGGCCGCCCTGGAATTCGCCGCACGAAGCGGCCTCCTCCCCGAGCTTGGCGGTCGCTACCGGAAGATCCGTGAGAGCGATCCTGCCCGCGCCGATTACGCGAAAAAACGCATCGATGCGCTCTTCGGCGCCGCGATGGCCCTCCTCCAGGAGAGCAAGCTCCCACGCGTCGAAAAGCCCACAAAGTCTGCGAACTTACTTGTGGGGGCCGTCTGCCTACTCCTCCTCGGACTGCTGTTCTGGGGCCTCTTCGGCCGCCACGGAAGTCATTAAAAGGCTACGCGTCCGTCCGCGGAGCGGGAGACGGCGCGGAGTTCTCGGCAAACGCGTCGGCGAGGCGTGCCGCGAGGGCAAGCGCCGCTTCCATGCCGCGAGCATCGGCGATGCCTTTTCCGGCACGGTCGTAGCCGGTTCCGTGATCGACGCTCGTCCGAATTTTCGGCAATCCAAGACTGATATTCACCGCATCCCCGAAGCCGAGGAGCTTCATCGGGATCGTCGCCTGGTCGTGGTACATGGCGATTGCCGCGGAAAAACCGCCCTCGGCGCCGACGCGGAACACCGTCTCCGCCCCGATCGGACCGACGATGGGGATTGCTGCAGCGACCGCATCGCCGCACGCTTCAAGGCGCTCTTTCGCACGAACAATGCCGGCCTCAATGCGGATTTCGTCGTCGCCGATCAATCCGTGCTCCCCTGCGTGGGGATTGAGACCGCAGACGGCGATTGGGACCTTCGTACCGCCGAGCGTCGCCAACAGGCGCGCCGTCCAAAAGATTGCAGATTGCACCGATTCTTCCGTCACGGCAGCAGGCACGGCAGCGAGCGGCAAGTGGGTCGTGACGAGGCTCGTAAGGAGCCGGGGGCTCCAGAAGGCCATGACGACCTCCTCGGCGCCGAGCGCCTTCGCCAAGTGCTCGGTATGACCCCGAAATTCGGGTACGCCACCCGCGACGACCGCCTCTTTGCAGACCGGTCCGGTGATCATCGCGGCCGCATCGTCACCCGCGACGGCGGCGATCGCCGCGTCGACCCAGGCGAGCTGAGCGCGCCCCCCTTTCGGCGTCCATCGGCCAGGGACAAGCGCCTCCGCCGTCAGCGGTGGAGCCGGCGAAAATATTCCAATTTTCCCAGGATCTACGACGTCTGTGAGTGTGCGAACTTCGACAAACGTGGCCGGATCGAGGTTGCAGACTTTTACTGCATGTTGCACCGATTGGACGTCTCCGATGAGCACGAGCGGGCGCCGCCCCGTGTAGCGCGCGGCGGCGATCACGGAGACTTCGGGGCCGATCCCGCCCGGGCAACCGAGGGTCATGACGAGCGGACGAGACACGGAAGACGGCACGGGAACTCCTCGAAGTGATGAATGTTAGCGCGCGTCGATGCGGTATCCGGCGCCACGCACGGTCGCCAGCGGCAGCGAGGCGCCAAGCTTGGCGCGAAGGCGGCGGACGTGAATGTCGACGGTCCGCGGGCCCCCTTCGTAGCGGGCCCCCCAGACGCGATCGAGGAGGCGCTCGCGGGATAAGGCGCGCCCCCGGTCCTGGAGGAGCGTCCACAAGAGGTCGAATTCCTTACGCGTAAGAGGGACGCGCCGCCCGGCGATGCGCACGTCGTAGGCGGCGCGATCGACGACGAGATCGCCGAGCTTTTCGATCTGGTCGTCCTTGTAGTCCGCATCGGTCCATTCGAGGCGGCGGACACGCGCATAGAGCTCGGCGGGGAAGTGGGGGAGGACGACAAAATCGTCGTAACTACCGAGGAGCGGAAGACGCGCAACATGCCGTTCTTCCACCGCAATTAGTATCTTCGGTCGCGGGTCGAAGGTCGCGTCGATCCCGGCAAGCACGCCATCGAGGCGATCGAGGCGCCCGCCCGGTTCGACGACCACGAGACGCAAGCCGGCGCCACGATCGTCGAGGTCTCGCGTATCAAAACCGAGCGCTTCCCGACGCACGCGCGCGCCGAGCTGGGCGAGTATCGGTGAGGAGGACTCGGGGGCCTCCTCACCGTCCGAAAGTACAAGAAAATAGCGGTCCGCAGCCCGCATCGTCGCGGTCACACCTTCGTGCCACCGACCGTGATCGCCGAGATCTTGATCGTCGGGCAGCCGACACCAACAGGCACACTCTGCCCCTGCTTCCCACAGGTCCAGATGCCGTCGGAGATCTCGACGTCGTTGCCGAGCATCGACACCTTGCGAAGGACGTCGGGTCCGTTCCCAATGAGATTCACGCCCTTGAGGGGCGCGGTGATCTTGCCGTCTTCGACGAGGTAGCTCTCGGTGAGCGAAAAGACGAAGTCGCCGTTCGAGATATCGACCTGACCACCACCAAATTTTTTGGCGTAAATCCCATACTTTACGCTCTTCAAAATCTCTTCGGGGTCGTGCGGCCCCTTCGCGAGAATCGTGTTCGTCATGCGGGGCATCGGGACGGCGGCAAAGGTCTCACGACGGCCATTTCCGGCAGGGCGGACCTTGAAGTGTTTGGCACTCAAACGATCGTGCATGTAGCCGACAAGTTTACCGTTTTCGATGAGGACGCTGGAGTGGGGTTCGTTCCCCTCGTCGTCGACGTTGATGCTCCCTCGCGATTGGAGGAGCGTCGCGTCGTCGATGACCGTGCAGAGGGGGCTTGCGACCTCGGTCCCAATGGCGCCCGAATAATTGCTCGTCCCCTTCCGGTTAAAGTCGGCTTCGAGGCCGTGACCAACCGCCTCATGGAGGAGAATCCCGCTGTCTCCCGGGGCGAGGACGACCTCAAACTGACCGGCCGGCGCCTCCTGGGCATCGAGCTTGATGAGGGCCTCCTTGCAGGCCTGCTCCGCGTGCCACTCAGGCGATTTTCCGTCAAAATAGGCGAGTGACGTCCGCCCACCGCCTCCGCTCGACGCGCTCTCGCGGCGCCCGTCGGCCCCCTCGGCGACGACAGAAATTCCGAAACGGAAGAGCGGCTGGACGTCGGTCGCCATGGTGCCGTCGGAAGTAAAGAGGAGGATCTCGCGGACCTCTTCGACGAAGCTCGCGTCGGCCTTCACAATGCGGCTATCGAAGGCCTTTGCGTGATTCGCCGCACGCTCAAGAAGTGCTTTCTTTACAGCACCTTCCACATCGAGGGTGAGCATTGGGAGGTCGTAGCGGTGGGCAATCGACCGCGCCGTTACGGGGACGGGCGCGACGCTCTGCCCACTCGCCGCGATGCTTGCGGCGGTCTCTGCCGCACGACGCATGGCGTCCTCATCGAGCGCCTGCACGTAGGCATATCCGGTCGCGTCGCCTTTCACGGCGCGAACGCCAAGGCCGAGCGAAACACTACGCGACGCGCTCTTGAGGATCCCCTCTTCGAAGACGAAGGAGGCCGAGGCCCGGTATTCAAAAAACAAATCGGCGTAGTCGGCGCCGCGGCCAAGGGCGACGGCGAGGAGGCGCTCGGCGAGCACGGCATCGATCGCAGCCGGGCCGCCGGCGGCAAAAGGGGCGCGATAGCGGGAGGTTGCGTGGCCGGAAGCGAGGGCGGTCGTCGCAGTGCTCATGGCGGCGAACCATACACCGCGAACGAAAAACCCGCGCGCCCCGATTGTGCCCCCCGGTCCGCCAACGGGGGCGCGTCGGCGAGTATTTTTGCCGTTTTCTCGGCCAGTCCGCAAAGTTTTCCTATAGAGAGATGCCGTGACGGAAAACCTGATTGTCGTCGCCCATATCGTGGCGAATCTCTTGTGGATCGGCTCAATCGCCGCGGTCGGCTGGCTCCTTGTGCGTGCCCATGGGGCCAAGGACGACGCAACTGGAACGACGATCGCCGTCCAAGCGCGCGACCTGTACCGTTCGGTCGCGTCGCCGGCGTTTTTCGCATCGTTCACGGCCGGTGTTGTTCGCGTACTTTTGAATCCATCCGCCTACATGAAGGCCCACTGGTTTCACGGGAAATTGACGTTCGCCATCGCGGTCATCGGCCTCCACCACGTCCTCGGGGCGAAGGCGAAGAAAGCCGCCGACGGAGGTAGGCAAAACGTCGGAACCAGCGGTATCCTGACCCTCTCGACCGTCATCTGTGCGACCGTCGTTGCCGTTTTTGCCGTGCTGAAGCTCCCGAGCTGAAGCCGAGCTTTCCGCCCCCACTCACTTCCTCGAGGACGCCGTGGCCATCGATCGCGAGAAAGTTCAGCAGGCAGCGCAAAAGCTCGTCGAAAAGAAGAAGTACAAAGAGGCTGTCCTCGAGTACCAAAAGATTACGGCGGCCGACCCGAACGACGCCCGTACGCTTCTTAAGATTGGCGATTTGCAGTCTAAGCTCGCCTCCCATGCGGAGGCGGTTGCCACCTACGAATCGGTTGCGAAGCTCTACGCGAACCAAGGGTTCGCGCTGAAGGCGATCGCGGTCTACAAGCAGATTCGTGAAATTATTGCCAAATACGCTCCAAACTTGGAGGAGCGTTATAGTCACGTCGGTCCAAAGCTTGCCGAACTCTACCAGCAGCTTGGGCTCATCAGCGACGCGCTGGCGGCGCTCGACGAGGTGGCCGTCCGGTTGATGGCGCAGGGGCGCGAGCGCGAAGCTGTTGGAACATTTCGTAAAATTGTCGAACTCGACCCGACAAATCCGCTGACCCATCTCCGACTCGGCGAAGCGCTTGTTCGCTCCAACGAAGTCGATGAAGCGATTGCCGAATTTGAGAACGGCTGTGAACAGCTTGAAAAGCTCGGACGCCGCGACGAGCGGATCAAGGTTCTTGAGCGCATTCTTGCCGTTCAGTCGAGCGTCGCCCGCTGCAAGCGCCTCGCACAAGCCTACGTCGATCGCGGCCAGCGCGAAGACGGCCTCCGAGCGCTTTCGAAGCTCCAGCCGGTCTTCCAGCAGAACCAGAAGGACGTCGAGACGCTGAAGCTTCTCGCACGTGCTTTCGAGTTGATCGGTCAGGCGGAGAAGAGCCTCGAAGTTCAGAAGGAGCTCGCCCGCGTCGCCCGCGACGCCAATGACCAGGCGCAGTTCGTCCAAGCTACCGAGCGGCTGCTCCACATCGCCCCCAACGACGATCAGGTGCGCCGGCTC
>JAAFHJ010000660.1 GCA_013298325.1 Myxococcales bacterium
GCTGGCGGTCGCGAACGGACGGGCCCGCCGTCTCTCGCGACGCTGGCGGTCGCGAACGGACGGGCTCCTGTTGAAGTGGGCCCGCCGTCTCTCGCGACGCTGGCGGTCGCGAACGGACGGGCCCCGGGCGCGACCTCGTTCACGCTCGGCGGGAGCACGAGAACGGTGAGCGCTTCCGCCAACCGAGGGGGTCTGCCGCTCGCCATCGAAAGGATGCTGACTTCAAGGCCCGCGAATTTGCTAGGTGCGGCGTCGCTACGACTCTGCAGACGGACGGCCGTCTCCAAGAGATCGCGCATCCCGAGCACGGCGGCCATCTGGGCGCCCGGATACTCGAGGATGCCGATCCGTGGCCTCGTTCCCTCCGAGGGGAGCGAGGGGGGTCGAGGCGAACTGCGATCGGTCACGGTGTCAGTTATAACCCGAAGAACGTCATTACCGCCACTCGGCGGGCGGGCGGGCGGTTGCTAACTCACGGTCCATGACCAAGGCACTCCTATTGATCGACCTCCAAAACGACTACTTCCCCGGCGGCGCGTTTCCGCTCTGGCACACGGACGAGACGCTCGCCCGCGTCGAAGCGGCGATCGCGCAAGCGACCGCAAAAGGGGTGAAGATCATCCACATCCAGCACATCGCCGACGCGAAGGTCGGCCCCTCACCCTTCTTCAACGAGGGGACGCCCGGCGCCGAAATTCACGCACGCGTGCGCGCCGCCGCCCCGGACGCGCCCGTCGTCGTGAAAGCGTTTGCCGACTCGTTCCACGAAACGACGCTGGAGGCGACCCTCCGCGAGCTCGGCGTGACCGAACTGCTCGTCGCCGGCATGATGACCCAGAACTGCGTCACCCACACCGCGATCTCCCGCGCCGCCGAGAAGTACGACGTAAAAATCCTCGTCGACTGCTGCACGACCGTCAGCGAGATCCTCCACCTGATCGCCCTCCACGCCGTCTCGACCCGCGTGAAGCTTGAGCCGGCGAGCAGCGCGATCTGAGCCAAAACGACCGGCTCCGGGGCGCCTTCAAACGGCGGGCATTCCTCGCATTGAACCGCGGCGCGCTTCTCAATGGAGCGCGGAAGCACTTCCTTTGCGAATCCGCCCGGTGCGCCGAGTGGTGCTCGCAAAAACGATACCAGGTCCGCAAAATACTGGCGCCCTCTACCCTAGATCTACGCTCTTAAACTGCAATTGAAAATCGATAAAGTTTTGCAGACAAGCATCAAATGCCGGTCGCAAAATCTGCAAAACTATCGATAGAGCCGGCTCCACCTCTTCTCCTACGGAGGCCAAGACTCCTGGGCCATTCTCGTTTGATGGAGCCAAAGAAGCGCTCGGCCCCCGCGGCCTACTTTGCACAATTCCACGTATACTTAGCTCACAAGATTGGCCATCGACGTTTGCGCTCGACAGGACGGTCCGCGGTCGCCTACTGCAGGCCCGATGTCAGAAAATTGGTCGTCGGTGGTGACACGCTGTCGCGCGAAAGCCGCGGGTGTCGCGTTTGGCTCGTCGCTTGTGCTGTGTGCTTCGTCGGCGGCCGCACAGTCGGTTGTCGTGAGCGTGCCGAGCACAGACGTCACAAAGCGGGGGGTGGTGATGGTCGCCCACGAGTCGCAGGTGAACGCCTGGTCATCGAACAAACCGTACTGGAACAGTTTTTCATTCGCCACCTACGGCCTCGGCCGTCAGTTGGAGTTGGCCGCGACTTTGTATGGCGTCGGCCGCCCCGCGGGGAAAGTCGCACTTGCGCTCGGCTACAAGCACCGCGTTCCGCTGGCCGCCGGCTCTTCCTGGGAGCCGACACTTGCATTCGGACCGATGATGCCGGTTTCCCTTTCCGGCGACGGGGTGGGAATCTGGGCCTACGGCGCGGCGAGTATTCGCGTTCCCCATCTGCGCACCCGGGTAACCGCAGGACCCAGCTACGGCACGAAACAGATTTTCGGCGACACGACGCTCTGCGCATTCGGTGCCATTGAACAACCGATCACGCCGTCATTTCATCTCCTTGTGGATTGGTTCTCTGGCAAACACGAACTCGGCGCCCTCGTCCCGGCGGTCCAGTGGAACGCCTCCCACGCGTTTATTGTGATCGCCGGGGTCAAGGTCCCCAATTCGTCGAAAGCAGGACCGCTCAGCGTCCTCGTCGAGCTCACGTACGAGTTCGAGACGGCGCCGAAGTCACGGGAAACACCCCCGGGCCATTGAACCACGAAGCGCTCGCACGGGTTCAGAGCTGCCCAAAGACGCCCTTCCCCGTCGACGCCAGGGTGTGGGCGCCGATGGAATCGGTCGTCCTGGAGGGCGCTTAGGGAGTGTTACTATCGCTTGGAGCCCACGAACCGCGGGCCAGCGACCACTTCCCGCGAGCGTGGTCGCGTCCGTCGCCCGCCGTCGGGGCGGATCATCCGCGCGTCGAGGCGCTCGGCGGTAGCCCGGAGGTCATCAAGGTCCTCGCGGAAGTCTTCTTTGAAGTCGTCGAAGAGCTGGAAAAACTTCGCAAGTTCGTCCTCCCCCTTCGGCAGGCGCCGACGGATCGCCTCCGACCAGGTCTCCCGCTGCCTGCCCCCGAGGCGCGCGCAGACATAGGCGCGGAAGGCTGCCTTGAAGCCGCGGCCGTCGGAAAAGTCGTGGTCTTCGGTGGCGGCCGCGTAGCCGTCGAGGAGCGGCTCCAGGGTCGCCAGCGGGCGGTTCTTCGGCAGGTACCGGGTCGGCTCCGCGCGCACCGCCTCGATGAGCGCCCAGAAGCCGGTCGGCGGCGGGCGAAAGACCTCTGGTTCTTTGAGCGTTATCCAGCTCTTCGGCGCAAAGATCATCCCTTCCATCGCGCTCTTTTT
>JAAFHJ010000662.1:0-1545 GCA_013298325.1 Myxococcales bacterium
GATCGGGAGTGACTCCGCGGCGGACGAGTTCAGCGTAAACGTCGGCGCCGTTGCCAACAAGCCCAATCGAAACAGGTTTTCCGTCGGCGGTCGCTTTTTCAATGCGCGCAAGTGCCGCATCCAGGTCGTCCATTTGCTCGTCGACATAGCGCGTATCGATGCGCTTCTGAATGCGCGAAGGGTCGATATCGACGCCGAGACAGGACATCCCCGCCATCGTCGCGGCGAGCGGCTGCGCCCCCCCCATGCCGCCAACGCCGGCCGTCAGCACCCACGTCGCTTGCTTCCCGGTGCGCGCTTCGAAGGCCTTCCGCGCAGCAACGAAGGTCTCATAGGTCCCCTGGAGGATCCCCTGGGTGCCGATGTAGATCCACGAACCGGCCGTCATCTGGCCGTACATCGTGAGCCCCATCTTCTCCAGACGCCGAAAGTCGTCCCAATTCGCCCACTTGCCGACGAGATTCGAGTTTGCGATCAGGACCCGCGGGGCGTCCTTGTGCGTGCGGAAGCGGCCGACCGCTTTTCCGCTCTGGACGAGGAGCGTCTCCTCATCGCCAAGGTCCCGAAGCTCGCGGCAGATAACTTCAAAGGCGTCCCAGCTGCGCGCCGCTTTCCCGGTGCCGCCGTAAACGACGAGGTCGTCGGGGCGTTCGGCGACGTCCGGGTCGAGGTTGTTGTGGAGCATCCGGAGGGCGGCCTCCTGCACCCACCCTTTGCAGCTCAGCGTGGTCCCCTGCGGCGAACGAACGGTGCGCGGTCCTGCGGTCATGGCACCGCGAGTTAGCATGGGCGAACGCCCGTGCGGAAGGCGCCCCGCAAAGAAAAGCCGTGACTGATTGCGTCGTAGCCGCGGGGACCGCCGCCCTCGAGCCGGGCAAATTCGCTTGCAGCGCTTCTTTAGCCGCGCACGCGCTACTCGCCGGCGAAGTTTGCCTCAATCGCCGCTTGCGCCGCTTCAATCGCCTTTTGTGCGACCTCGGAATCGACGGCGCCTGCGATCGAAATCCCTTCCGCAATCGGTGTTTCGCGCGGGCGTGCGGCGTCGACCCACTTTTCCGCGAGCTCTTCAGCGATCTTTTCGACGAGGGAACGAGTCGTGTCCCGTTCGACGGCAGACACCCAGATCGCATCCCGGTAACGTCTCGAAAGCATACGCTGATCGAGGGTGCCTGTCGCGTCGGCTTTGTTGAAAACGAGGAGGCGCGGGATGTCGCCAAGGCCAAGCTCCTCAAGGAGTTCAGCAGTCACGTCAAGCTGCGCTTCCGCCGCCGGATCCGACCCGTCGACGACGTGAAGAAGGAGATCGGCGTCGGCAGCCTCTTCAAAGGTCGCCCGGAAGGCGGCGAAGAGGTCCTTTGGCAAATTTCGAATAAATCCAACCGTATCGGTCACCACAACTTCGCGGCCACCGTGCCCCGCCCAGCCGACGCGGAGGACCCGCGAACGCGTATCGAGGGTCGCGAAGAGCTTGTCTTCTGCGAGGACGTCGGCCCCCGTCATTGCGTTGAGGAGCGTCGACTTGCCCGCATTGGTATAGCCAACAAT
>JAAFHJ010000662.1:1609-2838 GCA_013298325.1 Myxococcales bacterium
TCGAGCTGTTGAAGTTCCCGTTCGAGGTGGGCGACGCGATCTTTGGCACGACGACGCCCAACTTCGAGCTTGGTTTCGCCGGGACCACGACCTCCGATCCCGCCGGAAAGACGCGAAAGCGCATCATCTTTCTGGGCAAGCCGCGGCAGGCTGTACTTCAGCTGGGCGAGTTCCACTTGCAGTTTGCCGTCACGCCCTTGGGCGCGCTGCGCGAAGACGTCGAGAATCAACTGGGACCGATCGATCACCTTCAAATCAGAGACTTCCGCGATGGCAAGCGCCTGCGCGGGCGATAGATTGCGGTCAAAGACCAAGAGATCTGCATCAAGGTCAATGGCGCGAAGGACGACGTCTTCGAGACGCCCCTTCCCGAGCAGGTATTTCGCGTCGAAGCGCTCGCGGATTTGCACAAGCGTATCGACCACTTCGACGCCGGCCGTCCGCGCCAACTCGACCAGCTCCCGCATGCTCGCCGCCCCTTCGGCGGCTGCGTTCATCTTCGCCTGTTTGGCATCCCCTTGAGAACGGTCGGGCGCGCCGACGTGGACCAAAATGGCGCGACCATCCTTCGCGCGAACCTCGCGTCCGGATGAGCGACGCGCGAATTCGGCTTCGAGATCGGCCATCAGCCGGCCGACGTCGACCTCGAGAAGAGCAGGCGAAATCGGCGGATGAAGGCGGTAGGGGAGCGCCTGCGGGTCGTCCGGGTGGGTGGGGACGTTGCAGGCCCAATGAATGCTCTTCGGTTCGCCGGCGGGGGTGAGCTGAAGCGCCGCGACGAGGTCGAGCCTAAGCCGCACGAGGTCGACGAGGTCGTCGCGGGTGAGCAGCTCCCCGTGAACATGTGTATGAATGAGCCGGAGCCCACGAAAGCGCCCGGCAGCCGCACGAAGGCGGCCGATATCCGGCAACATGAGTCGGTGGGCATCGCCAACGATGACGTAGTCGACATCACCGGAACGGTGAACAAGTACGCCTACCTGGCGACCGGCCTCCCGGCTCGCTTCCGCGAGTCCTCGGTAGAGTTCCGGCGTTCCGACGTTCGTCGCGGGGACCCGCCGGCGAAGAAGGCGTTCGAGGGATTTGACCGCGGTCGGCGAGAGACCGGAAGTATTGCCGTGGAGCGTAATGGGGAACCTGTTGCGACCCGTGTAACTTACACCGATCGCCGAAGACTCAGTCGCCGAGGTACTCCCTCGATCGACCTACAGGAGCGTCACGAACGGGTC
>JAAFHJ010000661.1 GCA_013298325.1 Myxococcales bacterium
ACGGCGGCCGGGCTCGCGAGCGCCCCGAGGACGCTGAGCGCGATTTCGCCGGTGCCACCGCCGCCAGCATCGACGACGGTCCCGGCGCCCCCTTCGGCGAGGGCCCGAAGGAAACCACGGTCGGCATCGACGCCGAGCGGCACGAGATCGACGCGCGGCGCCAACGCCGTCCCAGCACCGCTGCGGGCCCGTGCGCTCGAAAGGGCCGTTTCTACAGCGTTTTGCGCGTGCGCTTCCGTCGTGTAGCCGGCGGTCGCGACCCCGGAAGAGAGCACGACGACCCGGCGCCGGAGCCCCTTCGCTCCAGGCAACGAGGCCGCCTCGCGGATGGCGCCGACGAGATCGCTGGCGCCGTCGGCCTCTTGGTTCGACGCAAACGCTTCGATGTCGCGGGCGGCGAGCG
Source organism: Myxococcales bacterium (assembly GCA_013298325.1). Lineage (GTDB taxonomy): Bacteria > Myxococcota_A > Polyangia > Polyangiales > Polyangiaceae > JAAFHJ01. Next base: position 404 of record JAAFHJ010000661.1, read on the forward strand.
GCCCCGGCACCAGGAAGCCGGCCTTCGGACCGTCGCAGGCGGTATCGCAAAGCAAAACGGTGACTTCGCTGCGCCGATCGAGGGACTCGACGACCCGCGCCGCGACCTCTTTCGCCCGCGCGAAGCGGGCGCCGGTCATCGCGCGGCCGCGATCGATCACGATCACGACGCTCTCCGGCGGGCTCTCGCCCCCCTTCCCCTCCTGAAGCTTCGGCCGCAGCGCGAAGCCGACGAACCCGGGCTCGGTTGCACTGGCGGCCCCAGAACCGCGGTAGCCCCAGGCAGAGACCTCGCGGTCGTCGCCGAGCGCTTTGTACGTAATTGCGGGGTCTTCCTTCGGGAGGGTTCGGTTCGCCGAATAGCGGAAGCCGTCGCCGTCTTTGGTGGCGACGGTGGCGCGGGCCTCGCCGTCGGCGCCGGTCACGTGGGCGGCGAAGCGGAGGTCGTCGGGGACGACGGCGCCGCGGGTCGCGTGGGGGAGCGCGTAGCTGTAGCGGCGCTCGCCGTGCACGAGCGGCACGCGCTCCGTGTAGGTGATCCGGATTTTCTTCCGGCTTTTCGCGGCGATCGGGTAGACGCGCAGCTCAAAGCGGCCGCCGTGGTTCCACTCGAGGACCGCCGGATCCCGCCAGGGGCCGGGGACCCAAATGATCTCGTCGCGGGGGACGATCGGCTTCGGCGCCGCCTGGGAAATCGCGCCGTCGAGGATCGCGCGGCCCCGTTTGCGGGCAACCCACGCCCCTTCCATCATTTTCCCGTCGACCTCCATGGCGAGCCCTTCGAGGGTCGCGTCGGCGGGGAGCGGGAACCGGTAGATCCCTTCGAGGACGTCGTTCGAGTCGTTGACGAACTCCTCGTCGACGACCGTCCGCGCGAAGGGGCCCGAGAGCGCCACATCGACGGCGTGCGACGCGAGCGTAAGCTGGGATTCCCCCTCCGCTTTTGCCCCCGCCTTCCGGGCGCGGAGCTCGCCGAGGCCGCGGCTCGGATCGTCGGCGCTGGGGCCGGTTTCATTGAACGCGAGGCGCGCGAGCGCCGGATCGGCGCGCAGTGGGGCGCGGGCGACCTTCCCGTCCCGGAAGACGCCCTGTTCGCCGGCGGCGAGCACGATCCGATCGGCGCCATCGCCGGCCGCCACGCTCCCACGGAGCACATCGACCGCCAGGCCGCCCCCTTCCAGGAGCGTCACCGCAAAGCGCCCTTCCGAGGTGAGCACCGGCCCCTTCGGCGTCGTCACGGCGACCGAACCGGCATTTCCGTCGCCGACGAGCGCCCCTTCCAAGAGATGAACCGCCCGCGCCCCGTCGACGCGCAGCTCGCCACGCCCATCGAGCACAAAGGGGCTGCTCGTCCCGGCCGCCGCGCTCCCGAGCGCCACCCGCGCCCCGACGGGGACGCGCACCGTGTCGCCGGCGCCGAGGGAGCCCGGGTGGGCTCCATCGACGGTGACTTCCCCAGATTTCCCGACGATGGTCGCTGCGCCGAGCGTCGCCCGGACCTCGAGCGGCGCCGTGAGCTTCGCCGTCGGCCCGGCATCTTTCGGCCCATTGGCGATGGCGAGGCCGCCGCCCCCCAGCGCCACCACGAGGGCGAGCCCCGCGAGCACTTTGTGGGAATTCCCCAAGGACCGCGGCTCTTTCGGCGCGCTCGAGGAAGGTTCCGGCGCCGGGTTCGGCGTCGGCGTTTCGGGGGCGTTTTCGGGGGCGTCGCTCATGGGATCCTTTGGCGGGCGGGGAGCTTCAAGAACCGGAAGCCGGTCAAAAGCTTACAGGCGGGGTTCGCCGCAAACGGACGACGCGCGCGAAGGATCTCCGGGCGACGGCGATTTCCGTCACACTCACGCGGAATGAGCCGCCGCACCGTACCGCTCGTCGCGCTGGCCGCTGCCGCCCTCGCTTGCACGCCGACAGCGGCCTCAACGGCCACGCCGGTAGCCGCCGAATCGGCCCCCGGAGACACGCCGATCTTGTCCTCGCCCCCTACGCCACCGCCTCGGGCACCCGGGACGGGCTCACCGTAACTGTGAAGCAAATCGTGCTCGTCGCCTCCCGCGCGTCGATGGCCGCCTCCGTCCACCTCACCGACGCCACCGCCGCGACCGACCTGGTGATTTCGAGCGACGCCCCAACGACGACCTGGCGCGGCTACCGGATCGACGTCCAGAGTTGGTCGACGGCGTCGATCACCGTGCGCGTTTCTCGGGCAAAAACGCCTTAATTCAGGACGGGCGGCCCGCCCAAGAGCGCTGCAACAATCGCTTCCGCGCGCGCCGTGGGGACGCTCCAGGTCCAGACGCGGACGCGGCCGAGGAGCTCTTCGGCCCCTTTCAGGGACCGGAGGCGACCGGCGTCCTCCGGGGCGAGCGGCGCCCCCTTGGCCTCTTTGCACCAGAGCTCGACGACGTCCCGCGGGCCGAACTGGGCGACTCCGTTTAC
>JAAFHJ010000663.1 GCA_013298325.1 Myxococcales bacterium
TCACTCGCCGCCTGCCCCACGCCGCTGCGGTCCTCGTCGGCCGCCAGCTCCTGACGAACTCCGCCCCCTTTGTGAACGACCACGGCCCGCTGGCGCCCGCCATCGCCGCTGCCCTCGCCGCAGTGGCGACGGCGACGGAAGGGCTCGAGACGGAAGGCGATACGACGCCGATGTTCCTCCTCGATCGCGTCGCCGATCGCGCGATCGGCGCCCTCTCCCGGGAGCTCGACGCGCGCGCGACGCTCTTCTCGGGCGGCGAGTACGTGCCGCTCACGCCGGCGGAGGTGGCCGAACGGGACGCCGCCGAGTTCCTTGCTGGGATGGCGTTCCCCCAGGGGCTCACCTTCCTGAACCTCCCCTACGGCGCGCAGTTTTTGGCGATGGAACGCCTCGCCGACCGCCTCGCGACCGCGCCGGCCGTCGCCGCCCTCCAGACACTCCGCCTCGAGGGGGCCGTCGGACGGATCGCCGCCGTCGTAAAGGCTTACGGCGAAGCGCTCGGCATCGGCGCCGCAAAACGGGCCGGCGGGGCGGCCGCCAACGACGCGTGGCACGAAGCCTACGAAGGGCTCCTGCTGCAGGTCCTCGCCACCTACCGGAACACGCCCCACGCGGCGGCCGCCGAAGCGGCGTTTTCGCTACCGTACACGGAGGCCTGCGACCGCCTCCGCGCGAGCGAACGGAAGGCCCGGAGGGCCAAAAAGGACGACCCGAACCCGATCTGAGGGGGGTTTTGCATGCCGTCGACCCCTGGTGAGGGGTGTTTTGCGTGCCGTCGACCCCTGGTGAGGGGTGTTTTGCGTGCCGTCGACCCCTGGTGAGGGGCGTTTTGCATGCCGACGATCCCACCCACGACCCCACAAAGCGCCCGAGGATCCCTGCGATCCTCGGGCGCTTTGCGTTCCCCACCCCGATCGGCGGCGCCCCTCTTGCGTCAAGAGCGCTCAAGATATATCTTAGACGCATCATGAATAGAACCTACGACACCGGAAGACTGTACCTGGGGCGACAACCTGGGCATCGTGGAGGGATGCGAGGACGAGGACGGCACTGGAGCGAGACCGACGGCATGGCAGCGGGGCGCGAGCGGCGCGGCGAGGGGCGTCCGCGGCGCGTCTTTGACAACGGGGAGCTGCGCCTCGTCCTGCTCCACCTCGTCGCCCAGGAACCGCGACACGGCTATGAATTGATTCGCGAAGTGGAGTCGCTCAGCCGCGGCGTCTATGCGCCGAGCCCCGGCGTCGTCTACCCGACGCTTGCGCTGCTCAAGGACCGCGGCTTCGTCGTCGAGAGCGACCTCGACCCGGCCCGGAAGCGCTATGCGGTCACCGCCGAGGGGCAGGCCGAGCTCGCGGCGAACGCCGCCGATCTTTCGACGCTCCTCGGACGGCTCACCGCCCTCGCCCAGCTTCGCGAGCAGACCGACTCGGCGCCGGTCCGTCGGGCGATGCAGAACCTGAAGAGCGCGCTCCTCGACAAACTCGCGAGCGCCGATCGGGAGATGGTCCTCCAGGTCGTCGCCCTGCTCGACGACGCCGCCCAGAAAATCGAGAGGTTGTGACATGGAACACCCCACCGAACGGCACGCGCGCGTCCGCGTCCGCCACGAGCTCCGTCGCCGCACGCTGACCGTCACCGCCGTCGAGGCGATCACCCCCCGCATGCGCCGCGTCCACCTCCATTCGCCGGAGCTCGCCGACTTCCGCAGCGACGGCTACGACGACCACCTGAAGATCTTCCTCCCGACGCCGGCCGGCCCGGTGATGCGCGATTTCACCCCGCGCCGCTTTGACCGCCGCGCCTGCACGCTCACCCTCGACTTCGCCCTCCACGAGGCTGGCCCCGCGGCCCGCTGGATCGCCGGCGCAAAGGTGGGCGATCGCCTCGAGATCGGCGGCCCGCGCGGCTCGAACATCGTCCCCGACGACTTCGACTGGTACGTCCTCATCGGCGACGAGACGGCGCTGCCGGCGATCGGACGGCGCGTCGAGGAGCTGCGTGCCAGCGTCCCCGTGTACACCTTCGTCGCGATCGCCGACGCCGACGAGCGGCAAACCTTCTCGACGGCGGCCCTTTGGAAGCCGACCTGGTTCCTCCGGGGCGCCCCCCACGACGGGGATGGGGCCGACATCGCCCTCCAACGCCGCCGCTTCCGTCCGCCGCCTGGCGAGGGGTATGTGTTCCTGGCCGGGGAGGCCTCGTTCATGCGGGCTCTTCGTGCGGTCGTCACCGACGACTGGCGCCACCCGAGCGAATGGTTCCACGCGGCCGGGTACTGGCAGCGGGGGGCGCCGGCCGAAAAGGCGGAGCGTGGCGGACGCTAACCGGGAGGCCCACGCGGCGGCCTTCCGCGCGATCGCCGCCCACCGGAGCGAGCATGGGCTGCGCGACACCGTCCAGCGCCGCCAGATCGTCGAAGTCGTCCTCCAGGCGCCGGCCCATGCCACCCTGGAGGAGCTCATCGCGCGCACGCGGGCGCTCCACCCACGGGTCGGTGCGACGACGGTGCACCGGACCGTCGCCCTCCTGGTCGCGTGTGGCGTGCTCGTGAAGCGGCGCTTTGGGGATCACTGCGCCCGCTACGAGCTGGCGCGACCGATCGCCCACGACCATCTCCTCTGCCGCGGCTGCGGGCGCGTGGAAGAGTGCCCTCCCGCGCTGGCCGCCGACAGCGCCGAGCGTGCCCGGACCCTCGGCTTCACCGTGGTTGCCCACGAGTGTGTGCTCTACGGCTACTGCGCCGCCTGCGCGCCGCCCCCCGACGGTGCCGGAGACCCCTGAATGCGGGGTGTTTGCCTGCGGTAGACCCCTCGGGAGGGGTGATTTGCGTGCCGTCG
>JAAFHJ010000664.1 GCA_013298325.1 Myxococcales bacterium
CTAACCTCAAGACCTGCGCATCATTTCATCTCTTGGCGCCGATGGCGGAGTCGTACCTCTTCGGCGAACCTGCGGCGATTGTACGCGCCGGCGGCACACCCGGATTTAAGCTAAAAAAGACGGACGTCGAAGATTTTGAGGCTGACGACCCCGTTTGGACTGGGAACGTTCGTCATCCCAAAGAGTATTTGCGCGAGCTCGTGCGCCGGAAAGACCCGGCAACCGTGTACCGGGAGACCGGCGGCGGTGCGAACGCGCTTCGTACGCTCGCGTGGCAGACCGTGGTTCAGAACAACGGGCCCGCCGCCTCGTTTTGCGCGCTCGTGGAGGACCTCGCTGACGCGTTGGGCGTGCCATCGCCGCTCGGGGGAACGCCGCACGTCAATACCGGTTCGGTCTTGCGAAATATCTAGTCGCGGGCCGTCGCTACTCCGCAGCGCGCGCGATAGCTCCGCGGCCTCTTCCGGTGCCCGGGTGAGCTTCGTGGGCCCCCTCAAGGTGCTGGAAAGCCTCCGGAACGCGTTCGTTCTTCCTCGGCGCCGGGATGCGGACAGCTCGCTTCGGGAGCAGCTTCAAACTGCCCTCCATGGGGACGTCGAGGAGCTGCTTTCGGATCTCGCGGCCTAGGACTTTGCCGAGGAGCGAGGGGACGGCGTTGCCGATTTGGCGCTGGGCCGCCCCGAGCTTCCCCTGGACGCGGACGTCGTCGGGAAACGTCTGGAGACGACACATCTCGCGCGGGCTTAGGCGACGGTTGTCCCAATGAAAGGGGCCCGATGCCGGGCCGGGCTGCGCCTGGATCGTCCACGACGGGAGGTTCTTCGCGAGCTTGAGAAGGAACGTCCAATAGTGGCGGCGCCAGCCAAAAAGTGGGCTCCCCGGCGTCAGCCCCGGGGCGGCGCGCTCTTGCCCCTTTTCGGTATGCCAAAGGTAGTTGTGCCCCTCGGGGATCGAGGGGAGCAGGTCGGCAAACCGGCCGCGCATCGCGAGGTCGTGGACGTCGTCGACGGGCGCGTCGCGAAGCGCGTCGTAGGCCGTATGGAAGGGTTCGAGGCCGGAAAGCCGCGCATTCGCGAAGAGCGCAAGGCTCGCCTTCGACTTGGAGGGGGTCGCCTCGGCCGCAACGGCGCCATGGGTAGCCGCCGGAAAGTCGAAGACGCGACCATCCCGCGAACCGATCACGAAAAGGCGCTCGCGATGCTGGGGAACGCCATAGTCGGCCGCGTCAAGCAGCTGGACAGAGAGCGTATACTTGGTCCCGGTACTCGCGTTGATCGCGTCGATACCGGCTCTCAAGAATTCGAGCCCCTCGCCTTTGTTCTTAAAGTTGAGACCGCGGACGTTCTCAAGAAGAAATGCGCGAGGTTGTGCCTCTCGAATTACTCGGAGATAGGCGTCGAGGGTTTGGGCGCGAGGGTCACTAAGGCGAGCAGAATCGCCGCGTGCCCAGTAACCTGCCTTGGAGAACGGCTGGCAGGGCGGTCCGCCGATGACAAGGTCAATTTCGCCGGCGGAGGCCCCCGCAGCTTCGAGCATGGCGCTGGTCCGAACGTCGAAAATGTTCTGCTCGAACACCGCCCAGTCGGGTCGACTCGCTCGAAGCGTGCGACACGAGTCTGCATCGAATTCAACGCAGGCACCGGTGGAAAAGCCGGCCGCTTCAAAGCCGTAATCGAGGCCCCCTGCCCCGCTAAAAAGGCTGATCAGTCGCGGCGAAGGCATGGCAGATTGGTACTACACCGCGATCATTGCAGCAAAGAAGCTGTTTCCGCCCGCAACCAATGCCTCGCGCGGCGACCGCGCGACGTTGCTGAGGTCGACGCGAAACCGGACGTCGCTAACCGCCGGCGGGATGCTGCGTGCGACGGAGGGGACGTCGCTCGCCGCGTAAAACCGCAGGCCTTTCCGGGCGCGGTCGGCGTCGAACCGCCGGGTAGCCGCCTCGCGCCAGGTGATTCCGAGGCTCCGGGTGATGATCGCCTCAAGACGCCGCAGGAGCTCGGGGGCGCCCCCGACGCGCTCGGCGATGGCGTCGCGAAGGTCGCCGATGGTGAGGCCGTCGTCGGCCTCGACGACAACGATCGATGCGAGGCACGTGCGGCCCCCCTTCCGCTCAAGGAGCTGATCGAGGCGGATTTCGTGCTCCCGAAGGCCGGTCCCGCAGGTCTTCACCTCAAGGCCATCGTCACCGGCGGCGAAATCGTGGAGCGCACGCGGGTTCGAGTGCCAGGCAACGATCGCGGTCGCAGGATCCTGGCTCCAGAGAATGACTGCGAGCTCCCCCCAAACGCCTTGAATGGTCTCCGTCGCGGGGCGATTCAGAGCTCGAAAGAGGGAGACGAACTCGTCGAGTCGCGCTTCGAGTTCCTTTTCAGAAAGCGCGTGCTCGGTGCCGCCAAGAATCGTCGTGGCGATGCGGACGAACGCGATCTGAAGGGCCTCCTCCCGTGCACGACACACGAGCGTGGCAAGCTGTTCGCGCCGCGCACCGTCATCCCCCTCCACCGATAGTTCGCGAGGAGGGTCGTAACGAAGGTTCTCAAAGTGCCTTGGCGAGGAATCTCCCGTTCGAAGCACTTCAATCGCGACCGTCAGATGGCCTTCGTGGGACATCGCAACCCGGAATGACGGGCCGATGCGCGCGCCAAGGCGGAAGGCGCCCTCCTGCGAGGGGGCCTTCAACTTGCGAAATTCAGCCAGCATCCTCTTTCGATGCCTTTCTTGGAGCCTTCTTCTTGTGGGCCGTCGTCCCGCTCACGATCGTGCCGCCAACAATCGCGTCGTGAACCTTCGGAAGGTAGAGAGCCAATCCAATAACACTCGGCCCGTCGAT
>JAAFHJ010000665.1 GCA_013298325.1 Myxococcales bacterium
TTACGATGCATTTGGCCTCCCGCCTGCACACCTCTCCGACGGTCATTACCTCGTCTGGCGAGCTTGCCGAAAGCGGGCCGGACGAGGCAGTTGACGCGGAACCGCTCTAACCCTGAAAGATTCGATCCATGAGTGACGGCGCGTTCGAAATGCTCTTTAAGGCGTCGGGCGTGCCGCAAGTGGTCGACGCCTTTCGCACGATTGAGCAAGCCCAAAGTCGCGTGGAAGCTTCGATGCTTCGCGCGGCGAAAGAGGGGACGAAGGATCGGATTGCAAGCGTGCGCACCGAAGCGCAAGCGCGCATCCGCACGTCCACCGAGGAAAGCTCGGCCGTCATCCGTGAGTCTCGCAAGCGCGTAGATGTCGGGCGGTCTGAGGCGCGCGAACGCGCACGCGTGGCCAAGGAGACGGCCAAGGAGATCGAGCGCGCCGAAAAACAGGCTACGGATGCCGCACGGCGCGAGGCGAAGAACCGCGAGCAGGCCGAAAAGGACCTCGCCGATCGGCGCGCGGCGCTGGCGAAGCGGTTGACGTCGGGCGCGAATGCCGTGGGCGGCGCCGTCGCGCGTGGCGTCGGGAACGTCGTGAACCCGGTCCTTCAATACGGCGCGATGGCCGCCACGCTCGGGGGCGCGTTCAGCGTCGCCGGCGCAGTTCAGGCGGCGCGCGCGTCGGAGACGTCGGCCGTGGCGCTGTCGAACTCCGCGTACAACCCCACCTCGGAAGAGGGCAAAAAGCGCATCGATCCGAAGCAGCTCCAGGCGGCCGCTCAGGCGGTCGCGGTGTCGAACGGCCAGGATACCGCGAGCGTTCTTGCGGCATGGCAAGGCTACATCGCCAAAAGCTCCGACGTCGGCTCGCTGAACGAGATCGTTGGCGCCGTCGCGAGCGGCGACCAGAAGAAGATCCAAGGCTCCGCGCTCATGAAGCTCGCGAACCTCTCGACGGCGAGCGGCACCGGGCTCAACGATCTCATGGGCGCGACGGGCGCGCTCAAGACGCAGAACGACAAGCTCTCGCCGGCCGATCTTGTCGAAATGATGCAGAGCGTGGTGGGCCAAGGAAAGCTTGGTGCCGTCGAAATCTCGGACCTTGCGAAGTACGCGTCGGTCGCCACGGCAAGCGCGGGGCGCCTCGTCAACGGCGAGACGACGCAAAAGCAGGCGCAAATGGCCGCGCTTGGCTTGACGCAGGTGTCGATGAAGGCGGGCTCCAGCGCCGCCGATGCGTCGACGGGCGTCAAGAACTTCATTTCCGATCTGACGAACGAGGAGAAGTCGAAGAACTACCAGAAGTCGGGCATCCAACTTCGATCGGGCGACGGGAAGCTTCGGAACATCAACGACATTATCGGCGAGATGTTCACAGCGAAGCAGGGTCGGACGGAACTCATGGGCGCCGGAGGTCTTGGCATCGGCAACGAGGGAATGAAGGTCCTCGAAGGTTCCAAGTCGTTCTACGACAACTTCCTTGCTGACGCCGAGAAGAAGGGCCTTAAGGGCAAGGACGCGCACGCCTACGCCGGTAAGGAACTCAGCAAGGAACTCAGCAAGTACACGAGCGCGAAGTACTCCGAGCAGGACGTGGCAGACGACAAAAGCGCGGTCATGGGGACCGCCGACAAGCAGTTCGCGACGGCCATGGAGGAAGTCTCCATCGCGCTGCAAAAAGAGGTCACGCCGTACATCAAAGAGTTCGGCAAGCACCTTCCCGAGTTGACCAAGACCCTTGTCGGCGTGGCCAAGGGCGGCGGCGAACTCATGAAGTGGTTCTTCGATCATCCCAAGACGGGGATTGGCGCCATCATCGCCGCATCGGTAGCGAAAGAGCTTGCGACGTCGGCCATTTCGCATGCCGCAGAAAAGGGCGTCGAAAAGCTCATGGAGCGCGCCTCTGCGGCGCTGCTCAAGCAAGGGTCGGAAAAGGCTGCCGATGCCCTCGTCGCGCGCGCGGCGGGCGCAAGCACCGTTGCCGGAACGGGGGCGCTCACGACGGCGGGAGGTGGGGCCGCAGTGGGCGCGCTCGGCGTCGCCTCCATCATGATCGCCACGGCGGTCATCGGAAAGATGATGGTCGACAACTACGTCGATCACATGAACGACAAGCAAAAGGACGCCGTCGGGCTCTCCCTCGGAACCGATCAACTTGCGCGCGACGTGCAGAACGGCGACGCTGGGCCCGAGGCAAAAGCCGAGCTTCGGAAGCGCATCGATCAGCTCAAGAAGACGGCCGACGAGCGCCGTTCCGAAGCCGCGGATACCGAGGGCTTTGGCTACAATGTCGCTCGCGGCGCGGCGATTGTGACCGGGCAAGGCGCCGACTTCGAGGAGGCCGACAAGGTCAAGCGCGACGCCGCACGGGACGACGCCGCCAAGCTACGCGCCGAAGCGGAAAAGTACGAGCGGATGCTCGCAGCCCTCGAAAACAACACCGCTGCGCTGAAGGCAAACGGCGGTGCCGCCCCCGGAGCCCCCAACCGCAACGCACCAATGTCCGCAGGGGTTCGAAAATGAGCGGTCGCCACGATCAGCTAGCCAAGCTTCGCGAATGGGAATGGGCTCCGGACAATGCCGGCGGTCAAACCACGAAGTTCCCGTGCACGAAGATGGCGATGGAGTTCCAGCACTCGATCGCCAAGCACCAGTACTTTCAGGCCGACGGCGCCTCGCTCGAACACACGGGGCGCGATGCCATCGTTTTTACGGCAGAAATCCCGTTCTATTCGAGCATTGTGCGTGGCGAGAACGAGTCCTGGCAACCGCTCTACCCGACCGAGTTCCGCACGTTCCTCACGCTCGCGCGCCAAGGCGACACGGGGAACCTAACGCACCC
>JAAFHJ010000674.1:0-1823 GCA_013298325.1 Myxococcales bacterium
GGTCGTTCCGAGCTCTCCCAGTCCGGCTCGGCCGTCCCCCTCACTTCGTGAGGACGGACCGAGCCCCTCAAGGTCGACGCGGAAGGTGGCGTCGGTCGCGCCGTAAAAAGCGAGCTGCGCGGCGAGGAGGTCTTGGCGGTCGTCCCAGATCATCGCGGGACGGTGGTCACCGCGGCGGGGGGCGTCAAGCGGTCGGCGGGACGGGGCGGACCAACCGGAGGGCGGCGACGGTGAAGAACCCGGCCGCCAGCACGAGGCCGATCGCGAGCGGGAGCGACCAGCGGGCCGAGGCGGGCGTCTCCCCGTCGACGATGATCCAGGCGTTTTCCCCGATCCCGGCGGCGCCGGCGAGGCCCCGAAAGCGAGGCCCGGCGGCGGCGATCGGCACGAGGCGCCCACGAAACCGGTCCGGCGGGACGAAGCGGCCGTTCTCCGAGCGCTCGGGGACGGCGACCTCGACGTAGAGGTCGTTGCGGCCGACGACCGGGAGCACCCGGAAGCTGCCGCGTCGGAAGGGGCGCTCGTAACGGACGCTCCCGGCGACGCCGACGGCCCCGGTCGCCGTGGCGAGGCGGTTCGGAACGGCGCCGGCGGGGAGCCCCTCTTCGAGGCGGACGTCGAGGGGGGCGGCGGCGTCCGAAAGCGCGTAGCCGACGTCGTGGCGGAGGGAGACGCTCATCGCCAGCGAAGCAACGGCGGCGGCGACGAGCAGCCCGACGGCGCGGCTCCGAGAGCCCTTCGGCGGGTCGGGCAGGGCGAGCAGCTCGGGGTCGAGTTCCTCCACGCCGGAGACCGGCCCCGACGTCGGGTCGGGGAGCGCGTGGTTGGAGGAAGGGAGCGGGATCGCCATAGCGCCTCGGGGAGTTCGAGCAGAGGGGGAAGCTAGCAGGTGTGAGAAAGCGAATCGGAGGAGAAAGTTCCCGAGAAAAGGTAGAAATGGGCTGGCCCTTTGCCGTATCGTAGCAGCCATTGGGTCGGGAGCTGGAAAGCCCGCCGCCCGCAGGCCCGCTTCCGCGGGAAATCCCTGCCCTTTGCTGTCCGTTCCCTTTGCCCTCGCCGGTCGCCGGTCGGGGGGCCCCGCTCGGAGTCTCACGGTATGTCCAAGAAGAACGTCATCTGTCCGTCTTGTGGCTTCGGCAAGAATCCGCCGGGGGCCACGCGCTGCGCCTCGTGCGGCGCCAAGATCGACGACGAATCGCTCGCCCAGGCGAAAGCGGGCGGCGGGAAGGCGATGCAGCAGGAGGGGATCGACGTCCTCTGGACGGTCATCGCGACCGTCGTCCAGGCGCTCCTCACGGGGGCGATCATCTTCGGCCTCCCGGCGGTCGTCGGCGCTCTCGACTTCGAGGGGGGCAACGGCATGGTGAGCTGCATCCCGATCTGGTTCGTCGGTGGGGTCATCGTCGGGCTGATTTCGCCCGGCCGCACCTTCCTGGAGCCGGTCATCGGGAGCTTTGTCGTCGCGATTCCGACGACCTACCTCCTCGTCCAGAGCCAGACGGTCCGCGTGTTGCCGACGTTCCTCTACGTGGTCATGGCGGCGATCGGCGTCCTCTTCACGCTCATCGGCTCCTACCTCGGCGAGCGCATCCAGCTCGGCCCCGCCCCGAAGGCGGTCCCGGCGACCTGACGGCCCCGCGCCACCGTCCGAAACGAGCCCTTCCAGCGATGGAGGGGCTTTTTTCTTGGGCAAACGGCGCAAGCCGCCGACGCGCCGGTGCGGTTCTACAACCTAGAGGTTGTAACCACCGACTCGCGAGGCGTGGTGCAGACCGGGCGCTCTGATTACAAAAAGGCCCGGGTCCTCCGATTACACTCAAAAC
>JAAFHJ010000674.1:1833-2784 GCA_013298325.1 Myxococcales bacterium
AGCCTCCAGGCTCAACCACCGACTCGCGAGGCGCTCCGGCGAGCCTTGAGGCTCAAACCACCGACTCGCGAGGCGTTCCGGCGAGCCTTGAGGCTCAAACCACCGACTCGCGAGGCGTTCTAGCATCGCCTCTCCGTAACGATCCCGGCGGCGGCTCCGTAGCGCCCCCCATGCCTCGCCCCCAGCCCCTCCTCCGCTTCGCCGCACTCGCCGTTCTCTTCCTCGCCTGCGCGGAGGATGCCCCGAAGGACGGGCCCAAGGTCACCACGGAGGTCACCGAACAGCTCCCGCCGACGAGCGGCGAAGCCGAGATCGCCCCTTGGCTTTCAACCGGCGCGTACAAGACGTGGTCCTGCGAGTCGGCCCCCCACACCGCGAGCGGCGCCTCCGGGCATTCGAAAAACCGGATCTGTTCGAACGAGAAAATTGCGAAGCACGACCCGGCAAGCGGCCCCTGGCCGGTCGGTGCGGCGAGCGTGAAGGAGCTCTACGACGGCGATCGCATCGTCGGCTACGCGGTCGCGCGGAAGGTCACCGCGGGGGCCGATGCCGGCGCTTGGTACTGGTACGAGCGGGTAGGCACCACCCTCTACGCGGACGGTCTCGGCACCGAGAATGCCCCAAAGAGTCTCTGCGGCGACTGCCATTCTCGCGGGACTGACTTCGTCTACACTGCGGTGTCGGCGCGATAACTGGACCCGATGATCGCCGCGTGACCCGCTCCACGTGCGACGGCCCTTTTTGGGGGCCGACGTCGGCCATACCGCTGTATTTGCGCGACAACCGCAACCCGCGTTTTCCCATGACCGCGTCTGGGATCGTCCGTAGCGTCCGAAATGGGGTGAGGATGGGGGGCTTCCAGAGAGGACCTTCCCGCCCGCTCTGCACCCATTTCTTGCGGGGATCTCATGACCAAGTCTTCCATCATCGCCAGTATTTTTGCCGTCGTCA
>JAAFHJ010000666.1 GCA_013298325.1 Myxococcales bacterium
GCTCCCGCGACGCATACCGGGGGCCACCGCGGAACGAAGCGGCAAAGAGGGCGTCGGCGAAGGGGGTGCCGACGACGATGATCGACCAGTACACGACGAAACCGACCGCCCGTCGGAGGAAGAGACCGCGCGCAAAGCGCTTCACTTCGGGCGGCGGGTACTCGGAACTCATCCAAAGCGTCTACCCAAGCGATCCCCCAATCGCAAGTCGCAAGACCCCGCAATTCGCGTGAATCCCTCAACAAAATGCGTACCGGCGCTTGCCGTGGCTCCCCGCAAATCGACGGGAAACGCCACGCCCCCTTCGGGATGAGCGTAGCGTCGCTGCGATGAAGACTCGTGCACCGACCGGCCTGCTTGCGCTCGCGTTCGCTGTTTCTGCGGCGACCGCCGGCTGCGGGAAGGGGGAGCTGCCCCCGGAACTCGTCGGTTCCTACACGCGCTCCGGCGATCTCCCGCCGGAGATCCGGGCCGAGTTGAGCTTCGCGAAAGGGGGCATGGTCCTCACGGTGGTGCGGCTCTCCGGGGCCCTCGACCTTGGGCTCTTCGCCAACCTCTTCACAAACGCGCCGAAGGCAGGACCCGCCACCGCGACCGCCCAGGCGGGTGGAAACCTCGCGCTCACCGCAGAGCCGCTTCGGAGCGTCGTATCTTCGCGAATGTTTTCCAAGGTTTCCTGCGAAGGTTCCGCGGCCGACCGCACCTGCATCTTCACGCTCGCCGGCGACGACGCGCATAAGCTCGCCCCCTGCACAGGCACGCTCTCGCGGGTGCAAATGAGCATCGTCATCGTCGCCACCGGCACCTGCCAGGCGCTCTCGGGGCGGTGGGTCCCCGTGGATGGCGGCGCTATCCCGACGGCGGCGACCGTCGCGCCGGTTCCGATGCCCGGTCCGCCCGCCAGCGCCACCGGCACCGAGCCGATCCCCTCGGCGCCGCCGCCCCTCGTGCCGATCCCGCCGCCGGCACCTACGCCGGCCCCCCCGAACGCAAACACCGAAGCGACCGACGGCGGCACCGGCCTCGCATTTCCGCCCGACATTCCGATGCCGAAGGACCACATGAGCTGCCTAAGCGCCTGCGGAATCGTCGAAACCCGCTGCCAACGCCTCTCGGGCCCCGGCCGGAACGCGTTTCTCACGTGCGTCGAGCAAGAAGAACTCTGCCGAGCCCGGTGCGAAGCGGTATTTCCGTTTTTTGGAAAGTGACGGGGCCTCACCCATCTTCGACCGACCTTCACCTTCTTCGGCGCGTCGCCGCAGAAGGGCGTACGGTCCCGCCGGTCATCCGTGCTTGCCGCGTGGTCGCCTCCGGCGGTCCCGGCGGACGAGCACCTGTCGCTCCGAATTTCCGATGGCGACGCGAAAGTGAACCGATGTTTAACGTGTACAAAAAAGGGAAGTTCGCGGAGCCGGTCGTCCTCACGGGCCCCCAGGGGAAGACCTCGAGCGACGTGACCGGCCACGGTTGGCGCGGCCACGTGTCCAACGAAGACCTCTCCCGCGAAGAGTTCCCGACTTGGGACGCCGCCGCCGCCGCCGCGAAGAAGCTCCGCGAAGCGGCCGGCGCCCTCCGGTAAGTTCAGCGCCCAGCGCGTCAGCGCCCCCAGCTTTGCGAGCGCGTCAGCGCTCGACAGCTAGCGCTCGACGCAAATCAGCGAGCGCCGTTGGTTGCAGGCGACCGAGGTCGTCGCGCCAGTGGCGCTCGTTGCCGTTCCATTCGTTGCGCAGGCGCCGCCGGCGTCGATGGTGCTCCAGACGTCGTTCGTCGTCGCGACGCCGTACTGGGTCACCCCCGGGTAGGCGCCAAGGGCGATCGGCGACGCGCGGTAGGTGCCCCGCTTCAAATGGATCGCGCGGTAGAGAACGCCTTCCGTAGGAAACGTCGTTTTGCTGTCGACGGTCCCCTGGGTGATCAGCGCCCCCCAGCTCCCGGTCAAACCGCTCTTCTTCGCCGCCGAAGCGCAGGTCCCGTCGGCGCCGCCCGTGACGGAAAAGTCGGAAGCGCGGTAACCGTCAAACGTCACAAACGCGCGCTTGAGCGCCTGACGGGCCACCGGAAAGCGGAGGGCGTTCGGCAGGGCGACCGCCAACATGTTGTGGGAATTCAGCCCGTACCACGATTCGACCCCCTGAAGGCGCGAGTCGACGTAGGCGATGTCGAGGTCGTTGTAGCCCGGTTTTGCCGGCAGGTAGGAGGACTTCGCCTCCGTCGGGGGCGCTCCACCGTAGCCAAACTGGCGCCATTCTTCTTCCGAATAGAACGGGTCCGATCCCCACGAGTTCTTTAGGCGGAAATGCGTGATCTTCGTCGCCGGATCGAGGGCCGCTTCCAGGATCTTTTCGTCGGTCACCGGGACGCCGAGCTCCAACGCCCCCGCGCCCGGCACGTCGGTCGCCGCGTAGTCGACAAGGACCGACTCGTGGAGCCCGTTCACGTAGGATTGCGTCCCGCCGTAGACGCCGTTGACAGCATTACCGACGCCCCAGGCGATCGGCACCGGCGTCTTGTGGTGGAGCGTGTTCTGGACGTTCGCGAGGATCGCGCGGCGGGTCTTCGCGCCGGCGTCGTCGTTCGCGAACTGGTAGCGGAGCTCGGACCACGCCTCCGCGCCGGTGCGGCGCCCTTCGCCGATCGTCGAACCGACCTCCTGCTTGCCGAGGACGTCGGCCAGCGTGACGACTTTTTTGCCATCACTTCCGATGCTTCGGAGCGTGTCGGCGAGCTGGATGCGCGCCGACGGGGAGGCGCCGCGGCCGAAGGTCTTCACCGCAGCGTTGAACGCGCATTTGGGGGCGCTGCACGAGGCCGCTCTTCATCAG
>JAAFHJ010000667.1 GCA_013298325.1 Myxococcales bacterium
GTTTTCCGGGTGGGTTGCAAAGCGTGCAGTGAGGTGACCAAGGAGTTCCGACATGGCGGGCACCGTACCGGCACCGATCCTACCTGGCGATCCACTTTCCCCTTGCTCAGCCGTTGCCCCTGAATAGCCTCGCGCCATGACGAAAAAGAAAGTGCTTTCCGAGCAGTCGTCGGCGGAGATTTCCAAGACCGTCGCTACGGCCAAGGCCGCTTTGGCCCAGGTTCGTGAGTCGCTCCCCGGCCTGGTGACCTACCGCGTGGAGGACCGTCGCACCTCCGTGGGGCGCTTTCGGGAGGGGGAGGCGGCGGCGCTGGAGCCGGTCCTCGACATCGCGGAGGCCTACCCGGGCGCCTTCACCGTGCTCGCCGATGCCGACAACGGCACCGATGCGGCGACCTTCGAAACGGCCCTCCTCCGCGAGCGCCTCCAGGCGACCGGCGCCCTCGCCGATCTCGCCGAGATCCTTGAGACGCTCGCCCGCGACGTGCGCGACACCCAGCTCGCCCTCGGCGAAGCGGTGCGGGGGCCGGTCCTCGCCGCCTACGAGATCGCCCGCGTGCTGGCCAAACACGATCCGAAGGTGAAGAGCACCCTCGCGCGTACCCTCGATTTCTATGCGCAAACGCGCGCCGGCAAGGCGCCCAAAGCGTGAGTCACCAGGGCAGGCGGTAGACGACGGTCCCGTCGAAGGCGTGGCGCTCGATCACGGTCGCGCCACGTAGTTCGAGGGCTCGGGTGACCTCGCGCCGGTCGGCGACGACGACCCACTTCGGCCGCTCGCGGGTGACCGCGTCTAGGAAGGCCGGCAGATTGTCGCTCCGGGCAAACACCAAGCGGCTCGTGGTGCTCGCGTTCCAGAGCTCCCCCTGAAAGGAAACCGCCTCGTCAAAGAGGATGCAGTCGCCAGGGCCGATCTCGCGGTCGCGGGCGGCGATGAAGGGGGCGTGAAAGAGCCAGCTGAGGTCGTCGCGGAGCGCCCCCTCGCGCAGCGGTGGGAGCATGCGGTAGCCGCGGGCGTAGAGGCCGAGGTCCCGAAGGAGGAGCGCCGCGAGCACCGACGACGCGAGCACCCCGACGACGCTCCACCGGGGTCGCGTGAAGAACCCGCGCCGTCGCGCAAACTCCCCCAGCGGGAGCCCGGTCAGCAGGAGCGCCACCGCCGGCACCGGCAGGACAAAACGCCCCCACCAGGAGGCGGGGACCATCAACGCCATCGCCGCCGTGGTGAGGAGACCGAGCGCCGCCCCCTTCCGACGCCGGAGCGCGAAGAGCAGGCCGACGCCGGCCGCCGGGAACGTGAAATAGTTAAAGGTCTCGCCGAAGGGGCGATCCTTCACGTCGGGAAAAATGTCGCGCGGCGCCTTCCTCCAAAGGAGAAGGATCCGTGCGACGGCATCGTCCGAGCGGAGGAACGCCTTGCCGCCGGCGATCTCCTCTTCGGTCATCGGCCCCGGGAAGTGGAGCGGCCCGAGCTTCACCGCCGCCGGATAAAAGGGGTTCTTCGTGTGGGCGTAGTTCAGCGCCGGCCGCGTCGCCGCGATGGCAAACGCCAAGAGCCCGACGCCGATCACCACGCCCCACGACAGGCGCCGCGAAGGGGCCGACCGCGCCGGAAGCAGGAGCCGCACGACGAGCACCGGCAGCAGGAGGCTCACGAGCAGGATCCCCGACGTCTTCGTCGCAACGAGGCCGCCCGCCACCGCGACCGCCGCCACGAACACCGCCCGAGAGACCTTCGGCGCAAAGACCAGGTAGGCGAGGGCGAGCGTCTGGCTGCCGGTGGCGACGTCGGCGTGGGTCGTGTGGAGCTGCAGAAAAACGGCAGGAACCAGGAGAAAACCGGCCCCAAGGAGGAGCGCCGTCGGCCGCGGGATCCCGAGGCGGCGACCCCAGGCGACGACGACGCCAGCGCCGACAAGCCCCCACCCGAGCTGCCCCGCGCTGACGAGCGCCTCGCTGCGGAGCACGAGCAGGTGGAACGCGGTGAACGTCTCGACGAGGCGCGGGTAGCCGTTCGCGTAGATGAGCGGCCCGCTGCCGTCGGCGGGGCCGAACCAGTAATGAATCGTCCCTTCCTGAACGATCAAGCGGCTTTGCGTGAGGTGGTACCAGACGCAATCCCAGCTCCACGTCGGGTAGGCGATGACCTCCGCCACCGAAAGGCCGCCGGCAAAGAGCGCCCCGACGAGGCCGTAGCTCGCCGGGAGCCAGGCCCAGCGCCCCCGTCGATCGCGGAGCTCCTCGCGCACCAGGCCACGAAGGCCGAATGTCTCCGCCGCCTGCCTACCGCCTGCGGGCGGGCGGCAAAAGACAAGGATCGCCAAGGAGACGAGCGCCGGCACGAGCGTCACGCCGACGGGGCGAAACTGATGGCCCCAGGAGACCGCCCACCAGCAGGCGTAGAGCAGGTAGTGGGCGAAGGCGCCGGTCAGGAAGAAGCGCTCAGCCCTGCTGGTGCGACCGCCCGCCGCAGGGCTGAGCGGGAGAGCGGCCGTGAGTCGTGAGGCGGCGGCGACCGCCAGCGCATAGACGGCAAAAAGGAGGGCGAGGCGAGCCCCCACCGCTCAGAGGTAGGGGGCGAGGAGCGCTTTGGCCGCTTCCGGGTGGGCCTTCGCTTCGAGGAGCGCCTGAAGCATGAGCGGGACGATGACGGTCGCGTCCGATTCGATGACGAACATCGGCGTCGTCTCGGTGAGCTTGTCCCAGGTGATCTTCTCGTTGGGGGTCGCCCCCGAGTAGCTGCCGTAGGAGGTCGTCGAGTCGCTGATCTGGCAGAAGTAGGCCCAGGGCTTGGCCGGCTTCTCCATGTCGTACTTGAGC
>JAAFHJ010000668.1 GCA_013298325.1 Myxococcales bacterium
ATGCGCTCAAGGCCACGCTTGTGGAGGACGACGATGCCCGCCGCCTCCCAGCGCTCGGTGCCGGAGACGACGGTGACAGCCACCGGGACCCGGTAGCAGCGAGGCGCGTCGATAAAACGGACGCGACGGGTCTTCTCGTCGAAAATCGGCACCTGTTTTACCGCGTCATCGAGGCGGGCAAACAAAGGGGAGAGATCGTAACGAAAGACGTGCTTCACGCGATCGACGCCGCTCGCCGAGAGTTCCCGACTCGGCTGAACAACGCCTTTGTGAACGTAGTGGATCCGCGTCGCCATCTGCGTGGCGCCGACCGTCGGATTCAGCGGATCGGGGAGCTCAACGACCTCCTGGTCGAAGGACTCGCGGGCGCGGGCGACGATATCCCGCCCGGGAATTCGCCGCGCCGGGGCTCGGTACGTGGCGACGCGTTGCGCATAGAAGCGGTGCACGCGGCCGCTGATCCACGAGCGACCGATCTCCTTGACGCGGTCTCGAACGGCGTAGAGGAGGCCGGCGACGCCGGCGAGCATGAAGAGGCCGGCGCTGATGCGGCGCCCCGCGATCGACGACTGCGATGCGACGAACATCTGAAAGAAAAATGCGAGCATCCCCGCAATGATTCCACCAATGGATGCGACTGCGTGGTGCATCCGCTCGGCGACGTGGAAGACCTCCGCTTCGAGGAAGAGGACCTCCTGAAAGTGCTTCTTCAGCAAGCTCGCGCGGTCGAGGTAGCGCTCAAGGGCGCCCGGCCGCTTCGCATCGACGCCGAGGAAGTGATGGGACTTTCGATAGTCGATCTCAGTACCTAGCGCGTCACCGATCCGGTCGGAGAGGGTGCCCACACAGGCCGCGAGGAGGTTCTCCTCCTCTTCATCGTCCCCTTCGAGTTCACTGAGCGTGCGACTCGCGCCGCCGAGGAAGTCGAGGAGGCGGACGCTGACATACTCATCGACGAGACGACGTTCACGAATCAGTTCGCGGGCTTCGCTTGGGTCTCCACCATCGACAAGCATCCTGCGCGCATTGACAACGACGGTATCGGCCTCGTCGAGGAGCTGCCCTATCCCTTGCAGCAGCTCTTCGGCATTTCCTGCATAGTACACCGATTTCGCCGCGCGACAGCGGCGCGCGAGGGCGTCGGCACGACGGGCCAGCTGGGTGGCAACGGCGATGGCGGCGCGGCGGAGTCCATCGATGCGCGCGGCCGTCTCCGAGCCACGAGGACGCCGGTCGCTTCGGGAAATTCGTGAATCATCTCCAACGTATTCCCCTTGCCCATCGAGGCGCGTGAAGGCCTGGAGCTGATCCCACGGGGAGTGGCGCGCGAAGGCGTTCGACGGGATCCGCATCTCGACATCGATGCTGTAGGCGAGCGGCCCCCCCTTGGGCAGCGGCAGCGTCACGCTCCACTCGACCCGAGACGCGTCGTGAATGCCGACGCGCACAACGTCCCCTTCGCGCTCCCCGTCGGTGCGGGTCGCGGCGGTCGCTTCCGGGAGCCCCCGGACGTCGCTCAGTGCGCGTAAAATAGCCATGGGCCGTCGTTATTGCCGGCGACCAGGCGCGCGGAAATGTGACATCCATGTGACGCGGTCCCCGCCGAGAAGCAAGCGGAATGGACGTGCGCAGTGCGTCAACCCGACGCTTTACTTTCCAAAAATTCCCAGCGGGTCGTGAGGGCTTCGACGGCGACGCGTGCCTCGGCGAGCTTCGCTTGGAGGCCGGTCACTTCGTCGCCCCGCTTGGCATAGGTGTCCGGGTCGGCGAGCGTCTTCTCGATCGCATCGGCCGCTTCCTCGGCGGCGCCAATGCGGTCCATGATCGTCGCCAGCTCCTGCTTTTCCGCGTAGGAGAGCTTTACCTTCGGCTCATTTTTCTTCGCCGAAGCAGCCCCCGGCGGCGGGAGACTCTTTGCTCGTGCAGCCTCGCGCTGGGCGGCCTCCTTTGCGTCTTTCGCTTCGCGCGACAAACGCTGATAACTATCGTAGTTCCCAGGCCACCGCGTCACCGTTACCGGGCCAGACTTTTCCGGTCCCGCTTCGAAAGCGAGGACGCTCGTGGCGACCTTGTCGAGGAAGGCGCGGTCGTGGCTGACGACGAGCGCGCACCCCTGCCAGCGGTTGAGCAGCTCCTCGAGGGCGGCGAGCGTGTCGATGTCGAGGTCGTTCGTCGGCTCGTCGAGGATGAGCAAGTTGCCGGGTCGCTTCAGCAATTTGGCGAGCGCGACGCGGGCGCGCTCTCCGCCAGAGAGACCGGAGACCGGCTGACGCTGCTTCGACGGATCGAAGAAGAAGCCTTCGAGCCAGGTGCGAAGCTCCATTTTTTCCGACTGCCCTTGGACGTCGATAAAGAAGCTGCCTCGACCGAGAGCACCTTCAATTTCGGCAACGTTGTCGAAAATGCTCCAACTGTCGATGAGCTCGGCGCGCCCCTGATCGAAGTAGGAAATCTGAGTATTCTTTCCGAGACGGACCGTCCCCGAGCTCGGCTCGATCTCCCCCGCTACGAGGCGTAGGAAGGTCGTCTTTCCACATCCGTTCGGACCAACGATCCCGATACGCTCGCCGGGGACCAACTCGAGATCGAGGTCGCGGAAAAGTTCGCGGTCCCCCACCGTCGCCCCAAGCTTGTCGATCGAAAGAATGATGCCGCCGAGGCGCGTCGCCTTGGTCTCCACCGCGAGGGTTCCGCGGAGCGCCTCTCGTGTGTCGGCGATCAACGCCTTTGCGCGCTGAATACGCGCTTTTTGTTTGGTAGATCGCGCTTTTGCGCCGCGCAAGAGCCACGCACGCTCGTTGCGAACGAGGTTCAGC
>JAAFHJ010000067.1:0-431 GCA_013298325.1 Myxococcales bacterium
GGGAGGGAAAAGCGCCGGAGCCAGTGGAGTCCGAAGCGGACGTGGGGGATCTCTTCTTCGTGAACCTGGTCGACGATCGCCAACGCGCTTTGATCGTCCGCTCGAAGAAGATCCTCTCGAAAGCGCGCCGTATGATCGAGGTTCCCCGCCTCGAAGCCGAGCCCCATCACTGCGCAAAACGCTGCGGGCGTTTCCGCACGAGGCACCCGCTCCCAGAACCAATCGCGCACTGGGAAGCTGCCGATCGGGAAACCTGCATGTTCCACGTATTCTGCGTAGAGGTTCGCGTGGCGCACTTCGTCCTCGGCGACCTTGCGGAGGCCCCGCAGGAAGGGGGCAGGCGCCTCGGGGAACCGCAAGATCGCCCAGGCCATGAGCTCGGCAGCCTGGAGCTCGTGATGGAAAAAGCGGTGAAACAGCTCGGCGCGCCG
>JAAFHJ010000067.1:441-14184 GCA_013298325.1 Myxococcales bacterium
GCGTGGGCGAGCGCCCTTTTGGTCTTCGCCTTCTTGGCCTTCGCCTCGACGACGAGCTCGCTCGGTCTCCCCGGGCGCAAATCGCGTGGTTGCGGGCGACGGTCCGCGGCCGGGATCGTGAGGTCACGGGGCGGCGGCGTCCGCTTTTCCGCGAGGTTCGTTGACGTCACGTAGTGCTCCGCCCAGCCGAATAGGTCCACGAATCGCGCCGCTAGCACGTCCGCCCCAAGTGTTCGGGAATTCGTGGTAAGCGCCGCCGCATGCTCTTCTCCCGCGCGCTCATTCCCACGCTGAAAGAGGCCCCCCAGGACGCGAAGAATGCGAGCCACACGCTCCTTCTCCGTGCAGGATACATCCGTGGCGTCGGTGCCGGCGTCTACGATTATCTGCCGCTGGGCTTCCGTGTCCTCAAGAAGGTCGAGCGGATCGTCCGTGAAGAAATGGATAAGGCCGGCGCCCTCGAGATCCTGATGCCGGCATTGTTGCCCTCGGATTTCTTCAAAGAGACCGGCCGCTGGGACAGCTTCGGACCGAACATGTTTCGTGTGACCGATCGGAAGGGGAGCGAAATGCACCTCGGCCCGACCCACGAGGAAATCGTTACCGATATCGCCCGCCGTGAGATCCGTAGCTACCGGGATATGCCGCGGAATCTCTACCAGATTCAAACGAAGTTCCGCGACGAACCGCGCCCCCGCGGTGGTCTCCTCCGCTGCCGCGAGTTCATCATGAAGGACGCCTATTCCTTCGATACCAGCGAAGACGGCGCGAAGGCCTCCTACGAGACGATGCGCAAGGCGTATTGCAACGTCTACGACCGCCTCGGCCTCCAGTACCGCATGGTCGCCGCCGATTCCGGCGCGATGGGTGGGTCGACGAGCGCCGAGTTCCAGGTGCTCGCCGACAGCGGCGAAGACGCGATCGTCGCCTGCAATTCCTGCAACTACGCGGCAAACGTCGAAGTCGCCAAGGGGCGCCTCGCCGACGTGAGCGCCGATAGCGACAGCGCAGAAGCGCCGCTCGAGAAGGTCGCCACGCCCGGCACGAAGACGATCGCCGGCCTCGTGAAGCTCCTCGAGATCCCGGCCGCAAAGATGCTGAAGGCAGTCTTTTATCAATACGGGGAAGCGGAAGGCGCTGCGCCCCCCGCAATCGCACTTGTCCTCGTCCGTGGGGACCACGAAGCGAACGAAGTCGCCGTCGCGCGTGCGCTCGGGGTCGCGGAAGTGACGATGGCCGCCGAAGGGGATGTCGTGAAGGCGGGGGCGATCCCCGGCTACGCGGGACCTGTCGGATTTACGGGAAAAATTCTCGTCGACCGCGCCGCGGCGGCCGTCAAGAATGCCGTCTCCGGCGCCAACGAAAAAGGGACCCACGTGAAGGGCCTCAATCGTGGCCGCGACTGGGACGGCGAAGTGAAAGACCTTCGCCTCGCCGCCCAAGGGGATGGTTGCCCGAACTGTGAGGGGGGCGTCCTCCAGGCCTACAAGGGCATTGAAGCGGGCCACATCTTCATCTTGGGCACCCACTATTCGGCGAAGATGGGGGCGACGTTCCTCGATCAAGACGGCGCCGAAAAGACGATCGTCATGGGGTGCTACGGGATCGGCGTCTCCCGCCTTGTCGCGGCCGCTATCGAGCAGAACCACGACAAGGACGGCATCCGCTGGCCGGCTTCGATCGCCCCCTACCAGGTCCACCTCGTCACCCTCGGCAAGGAGCCGGAGGTGAACGAAGCGGCCAAGAAGCTCTACGACGACCTTTGGGCGGCCGGCGTCGAGGTCCTCTGGGACGACCGCGACGAGCGCCCCGGAGTGAAGTTCAAGGACGCCGATCTCCTCGGCCTCCCCCTCCGCGTGACCGTCGGCGCCAAAGGGCTCGCCACCGGTCAGATCGAAGTCAAGGCACGCACGGAAAGCGATCCGAAGAAGGCGGAACTCGTCGCGCTCGCAGACGCCGTTGCGTCCCTCAAAGCGCGTTTCTCCTGACGCATCCTCGAGCGTTTACGGCTCACAAAGGCGCTTCCCGCGAGGGGGGCGCCTTTCTTCGTAGCGCTTCATTCCGGGAATTCGCGCTCGTAGTCCTTGTGGATGGTCCCGAAGAGCCGGTCCCACAGCAGCGTGTAGAAGCCAAAGTTCACCGTCTCGTGGAGGTGATGCTGGGCGTGGAAGCTGCTCGTTCCGAGGCTGCCGAGCAGCGGAACTCGAAGGATCCTCTTCGGAAGAAATTCAACGCCGAGGTGCCCGACGAGTCCAAAGATTGTATTTACGGTGAGATAGAGCACCATCGCGAGCGGCGCTGTCGGATGGGCGACGAGGAGCGCCAACCAGATTGCGCCGAAACCGATCGCCTCTAGCGGATTGAGCGCGAAGAGCGAAAGGGGGCGGACCCTCGTGTACTGGTGGTGAGTTGCGTGCGCGATCGGGAAGAGCCACCGGTGGTGAGCGATCCGATGAAACACGTACATCGCCAAGTCCATCGCCCAGAAGAGAAACAAGAAGTCACCAAAGACGCGGAGGGGCGTGTCTTTCGCGAGTTTCAGGAAGTCCCATTGATAGAGGCGCAAACCGGCATAGAATACTGCGGTATTCAGCGTGGTGCAGAGCGCGGCAAGGGCAAGCTCTTTGCGGGTGACTGGCTCGGGCGGCGCATTCGTCGGGCGGTGGCGGAACCGGTGGGCGATCGCGTGCGCTGCTGCGAGGCCGACGACCAGGAGCGCAACGTTCACGACCACGGCAAGCGCCACTGCGGGGCCCGGTGGGAGCGCTCGCGCGCGCGTTGCGAACTCCTCGGCGAACGTCACTTGCCTGGGTCGGCCGCGCAGCGGAAACCGATCACATGGGTATGGGCGGTCGGCGCGAAGCTGTACCGCTTCGTTGGGCGGACCCAGGATATTTGCGCGCCGTTCCAGCCTCCGCCGCGAATGACCCGTTCCGTGCCGGTCGGCGGCCCCTTCGGTTCCTCGACATCCGCCGCCGTGTACGGGCCGTAAAAATCGGCCGTCCATTCCCAGACGTTCCCTTCGACGTCCAGGAGGCCGAAGCGAGATGCCCCGGCAGGGAACGAGCCGACCGGCGCGGTGCTCGGCCATTTGTCGTCACCGGCGTACATGCCCGGCATGGCGACGCCGTTCTTCTTGCCCCAGTCGGAGCATTCTTTTCCGCACGCATTCATGCGTGTCTCGTCGGGGGGGTCGTTGCCCCAGGAGTAGGTGCGGCCGTCCGGCCCCCGCGCTGCGAACTCCCATTCCGACTCCGTCGGCAGGCGTTTCTTTGCCCGCTTGCAGTAGGTGTCGGCCATCGACCAATCGACACAGTTTATGGGATGATTGGCGAAAGTCCCGGGGTCACGAATGGTGCAAAACTGCGAATAGAGCTTTTTGTCATTCGCCGTTGCCTGAGTGAATTCAACGGTATCTGCTGCTGGCAAGCACGCGCCTCGGTCAGAACATGCCTTGTAGGCGGCCACCGTCACTTCTGTTTTATCGATGCAAAAGGGATTGAGTGTGACGTGATGCGCCGGCTTCTCGTCGTCGGCATAGCTGTCCGGCGGTTTGTTCGATCCCTGGTAGAACTCGCCGCCAGGGATCATCAGCATCCCCTCGGGGCATCCGGGCATGCTCGGCATCGGTGCGACGACGGCCGCCGACGCAGACCCCGCCGCCTTCGGCGTCTCCCGCCCGTGAAAGCCAAACCAACCGGCGACCCCAAGCGCCACCGCGGCGACCGCACCGACCGCGCCGATGGCGAGGAAGGGCGGGCGTGCCGGCTTCGCTTCTGCGGGGAAGGAGACGGCGCTCGGCGTGCTGGTGCTTGGAAGTGGCTGGGAAGGCGGGGCGACGATCGGGATGCTTTGCGGCGGTCGCGCCTCGGGGAGCATCGTCGCGGCGGTTGCGCTGACGTAGGTCGCCTCAAGGCCGCTCGCCGGGACGTCGAAGGGGATCCGCGAACTCGCTCCCGCGGACGACGGTCCGCCGACGATGTCCTGTACATTCAGCAAAGCGCTCTGAAAGCTGCCAGTAACTTCCGGATAAACAATTGCACGAAGCGCGCGAACAAACGCGGAACCGCTGGCATAGCGATCCTCGGGCTTGAGGGAGAGTGCCTTTGCGAACACCGCCTCCAGCGGATCTGCGAGCGAGACTCCGAGCGTGCGCGGCGTCGGCCGACGGTGGGGATCGCAAGCACACATCCCCAGTTGAACGAAGTCATCGCCGTCGAGGGCCGGCCGTCCGGCGAGCAATTCTACGGCGACGAGCGCAAGGGCAAACACGTCCGTTGCAGGGCCGGTGGCGCCCCACTGGCGGGAGAATTGCTCCGGCGCACCATAGGGCGGCGTGAACGCGGTGACGAAACCTTCCGTCGATGTCTTCGCAAGATCGGCAGCCGATGCCACCGCTTTCGCGATTCCAAAATCGAGCAATTTGACCTGGAGTGAGTCATCTTCCGGGATTTCATCGGGCGCGGGAAGCTTGCCAACGAGGAAGATATTCGACGGTTTGACGTCCCGATGAACCACGCCGCTTCGATGAACGAGGCCGAGGGCATCGCCGATCGGCCCAACGACGGTAAGCATCGCTTCAACGCTCCAGCAAACCGGCTCCTGGCGGAGCTGGGCGCTTGCGAGTTCCCCGAGGTAGCCATCCAGGGGGATGCCGTCGAGCCATTCCAGGACGAGATAGGGCATCCACTCGCCGCTCGGCGTCGTCAGTGTGGCGACGTCCCGTGCTTGAACGATGCTCGCGCTCTTTGCCGAAAGTTCCGCCAGAAGCGAGCCTTCACGAAGAAAGTCTGCGAGGAGGGAGTCGCGCTGGTCGGCAGGCGCTTCTTTCAGAGAGAAGAAGACTTTGATGGCGACCGGCTTCTTCCAGACAAGGTGCTCCGCTCGGTAAACAAGCGCGAAGCCCCCCTCACCGACGAGTTTGTCGACGCGATATTTTTCACCAATGATCGTCCCAACAATTTTGAGAGGATCAGGTTTTGTTTGCGTCGATTCGCCGGTTTGAGCATTCATGGGTAAATCCAGGGCATACGTCGCGTCGCTCGGCCGCGGCGGCCGACTGTCCGCGCCTTCGCTCGCTGCTGCAGGTCACCTACGGTCGATGGAGGGGAGCGGTTTCCCGAAGGGTACCGTCGGTCGTGGCGGTCGGCGGATCAGGCGCTCTCTTCCACACGTCCGCTCACCCAGCCGCGCACCGTTACGGTGGAGGCGACCGCCGGGAGGGGGACGGTAGCCGGGAAGACCACGTCCCAGGTCCCGGTCGCCGTCTTCAAGAGCACGTGGTGGAAGGGGAGGTCGAGTCCTTCGCGGACGGTGGCCGTGACGACGGTACCGGTCACGCCGAGGGACCCGTCCCCCTTTGCGGCGCTCGCGAGCACGCCGGGGGCGTGGGTCGCCGGGCCGATTGTCGCTGCAAATACGGCGAGTTGGGCATTAAGGGCCGAGCCTGCCGCGAGCTTATGACGAACGCGCGCGAGGTCGGGCGCATCGGCCACCACGGGGATGCCGTCGACGGTGAACTCAATCGCCCCTTCGAGGGGATTTGTGGCGTTGCCGTGGACGCGAACGTACGCCGCCGCGACGCGGCCATCGCCGTGGAAATGAGGATTCATTCCAAGGATTTCGTCCTTCTTGCCGACCTGTACCCAGAGTTCGACGCCGGGCTTAGGAACCCAGAGAACGTAGCTGCCACCGGGGGCGTTGAGGTCTTCCCCAGCCTCGGCAGCGGTGTCGAGGAGTGTCCCAAAGGCTTCTGCGTCGAGGGGGGCGAACCCGAGGCAGTCAAACGGCGTCACCATAAGGCTCGCGTATCACGGAACCGATGTAAGGCGTGCTCCCGGCGTCGCGTTTGCTGGCCGTCGCAACACCGTTTGTGCGAGCCTTCCGCGACGCGGCGCTTTTTGCGAAACTTCCCGGTCGATCGCTCCGTAACTCGCCTCGAACGGTCTCGTCCCCCCAAAGAGAAAGAAATTCCTGATGAACGCTTCGCTGACCCGCGCCTCACTTTTCGCGATTGCCACCGCCGCCCTCGGTCTCGAAACGGTCGCCTGTGGCGCGGCCCCGGCTCCCGCCGCGGTGTCGACGCCCGCCGCCGCTGCGGAGAAGGCCGCTTGCGGCGCCGCTGCACCGCCGGCCCCCCCCGCGCAAGCGGCACAAGGCGCGCAAGGGGCGACTCCGGCAGAAGCGGCTGCCCCGGCAACGATCCCCGCCGCTACGGGGGGGACCGACGCCGCGGCCGCCACGCGAACGACCGCCAGCGACCCGAAAGCGACCGAAACGGCGAAGGCGCCGGCGAAGCCGAAACCGGCCGCGAAGAAGCCGGGCCAGACGGCCGACGGCGGCTGCGGCGCCGGCTCCTGCGCTGCGAAGAAGTGACGGAAGTTTCAGCGCTTAGAGGCGTCGGCCTCGGCTTTCGGGGGGCGCTCGCCGAGGAGTTCCTCGCGGCGTTCCCCGAGTCGATGCCGGCGCTTTCGTTTGTGGAGGTCCACCCAGAAAACGTGATGCGTCGCGGGGGGCTCCAGGCGCGCCAGTTCGCGGCGGTCGCGGAGCGGTGGCCGGTGCTTTCCCACGGGCTTTCGCTCTCCCTCGGGGGGGACCGCTTCAACGATGACTACCTGGCTACGTTGCGTGCATTCCTCATGGAACGGCGCGTCCCTTGGCACACCGATCACCTCTGTTTCGTCGGAGACGGCGGCCACGCCACCCACGAGCTTCTTCCGCTCCCGCGCTCCGAGGAGTCGGTCGCGCACATCGTCGCGCGGATCCGCGAGGCCCAAGATCGCCTTGAGATCCCGCTGGCGGTGGAGAACGTCACCTTCTACGCGGAGACGGAAGAAGACCGACTGACCGAGGGGGAATTTGTCACTGCGATTTGTGAAGAAGCCGACTGCGGCCTCCTCCTCGACGTGAACAATATCTACGTAAACGCAATGAATTTTGGCGAGGATCCGGCCGCTCGTTTGGCGACGCTCCCCCTGCATCGTACGAAACACATTCACGTTGCCGGTCACTTGGTCGTCCCGGAACTGCGCGCACCGGCGGGGGGACCGCTCCGCCTGGATACCCACGCCGAGGCGCTCGATCCGCGGATGGTCGACCTTCTCGAGGCAGCGCTCCGGCGCGTCGGTCCCGTCCCGGTGTTGCTCGAACACGACGACGAATTTCCCCCGCTCGCCGAACTCTACGAGACGGTCAAGCAGCTCGCCAACGTGGTGGCGCGCGCAACGGGCGAAGGGGCCCGTCCGTTCGCGACCGCCAGCAAATTCGCTGGCGGAGGCGTCGCGAGAGACGGCGGGCCCACTTCCACAGGGGCCTGGTGAGCCTCGCCCAATTTCGGAGCGCGCTCGTCGCGAACATCCTCGGCGCCGGCCCTCCGATCGCGGCGAGCTGCGGCGACTACGACGTCTATCGGCGGATGGCACGCGGGCGTCTTCGCAGCCTGATAGCCGATGCGCTGCCGCGAACGACAGGGGCGCTCGGCGACCGCTGGGACGCCGTCTTCGACGCGTTTCTGTTAGATGTATCTTCCCCGTACTTGCGCGATGAGGTCGCGCATTTCGCGGCGCTCGTCCCGGCCGAGCCGCCCTGGCTCCCGGCGCTCGCTGCTTTGGAACTTGCGAGTCGGGAGGTCGCCCACTTGCCCGATTTGTCAATTGTTCCAGTGCCCGTCGCGCTCGATTCGGTCCTTCCATTTGGGCGCGTTGTTCGCCACGTCGCGAGTTCCTATCGCTTGGAAGAAACTTACGAATTCGCCGATCGGGGGGAGTTTTCCTACCTCGTTTACCGCGACGACGATGATGCCGTTCAGATCCTACGTTGCGACGGCCTTCAATCGGCTCATCTTGCGGCCATCTGCGACGGTGTCTCGCCCCTCGACGCGGTCCGCCAGGTGGCGACAGCTCGTGGGGCGCCTGTCGACGCGGAGGCGGTCGATACGCTCGTTGCCCTGGTTCACGCGCTCCTCGAGCGTCGGATTTTTGCCGTCTTGCCGTAACGGCCACGGCCG
The DNA here is from genome assembly GCA_013298325.1 of Myxococcales bacterium. Classification (GTDB taxonomy): domain Bacteria; phylum Myxococcota_A; class Polyangia; order Polyangiales; family Polyangiaceae; genus JAAFHJ01. Next base: position 8,447 of record JAAFHJ010000067.1, read on the forward strand.
CGGTTACGTAGCCTGTCAGGCCCGCGCTGCTCCCCCGGCCTCCTTTGCTTGCTCCGCCTCTACGATTCCTCCCCGCCCACTCGGAGACTCCATGCCGCTCGCCCGTGCCGCACGTACCGCACTCTTCCTCGCTCTTCCCGTTCTGGCGCTTTCTGCCGGGTGCGAAAAGAAGACCGACAACGCGATTAAAGAATCGGCCCCGCCGACGGCTGCATCTGCCAAGCCGGTCGAAGCCGCATCGGTCCGCTTCCTGGTGCAACCGGCCGGAAAAGCATCGATTCTCATCGATGCCCCCCTCGAGAAAATCAAAGGGGAGACGAACGTCCTCGGCGGGACCCTTGACGTGAATCCGATGGATCTCATGAAGGCAACCGGCGAAGTCACTGCCGATCTTTCGGTGTTTACGACGACGACCTTTGGCGACAAATCCAAAGACGAACAGCAGACCGAGCACGCGCGCAACTGGTTTGAACTCGGGGAAAAAGTCTCTGAGCAAGCCCGTGCCGACTACAAGCTTGCGCGCTTCTCGTTGAAGAAGGTCACGAAGGCGGAGCCGGCCAAGTTGGCCGACGCCAAGGATGAAGGGGGCAAGCGAAAGGTGCGAATCACCGCCGAAGGGACGATCCGCGTCCACGGGCGGGAGGCGCCAAAGACGATCACCCTCGATGTCACGTTTACCGGCCCCGCCGACGCGCCAAACGGCGTTCAATTCGCCACGGTCGACCCCGTTTCGGTCAGCCTCTCGGAGCACGACGTGAAGCCGCGCGACAACGTCGGCTCCTTCCTCAACGGTGCCCTCGAGAAGGTGGGGAAGAAGATCGACGACAAGGTGCAGATCAGCGTCGGCGGCGAGGCGATGGTGGCGCCGGCGAAGCCGAAGAACTGACGGCAAGCACGATAGTTGGGGGTTCCCCGGGCGCTCAGATACCCTGCGCCCCGTGGAACCGATGCCTTTCTTCGCGCGCGTCTTCTACGCGTGGGTTGTCTATTTTCGCGTAATTTTCGACGGTTCGTTCGCGGCACGCGTGCGCGACCTCTCGACGCCGTCGACACCGAGCCTCCCGGCGCCCCCCTCGGAGTTGCCGCCCGCACCGCCTGCGCCGGCCGTGGAACCGGTAGCGGCACCGGAAGTGCGAGTGCCAACGCCAACGCGCCCCTACGAAGAGAGTGCGCTCCACCTTCTCGCCGCGCTCCAACGGGAAGGGCGTTTTCTCGACTTCGTCGGTCAGTCGATCGACGGACTTTCGGATGCCGACATCGGCGCGGCGAGCCGGGTGGTCCATGCAGGATGCACGAAAGCGCTGCGCGGCGCGGTAACGCTCGCGCCGATTCGTCCGGAAAATGAAGGGGATCGCGTCGAAGTTGCGGCGGCTGACGCCGCGACCGTGACCTTCCTCGGGAATGGCGACGACCAATTGCGCGCCGGCCGCCTCGTGCACAAAGGGTGGCGTGCGACGGCCACAAGCCTCCCCCAGAGCGCCCCCGGCCACGACGCAACGATCCTTCACCCCGCGGAAGTGGAACGTTCATGAGCTACCTCGTCGGCATCGACCTCGGCACCACCCACTCGGCGCTCGCCTACGTCCCCGCGTCCGAGCCCGACGCGGCACCGACGACGCTCCCCGTTCCGCAGCTCATTGCGCGCGGAACCCTCGGCAGCCCCTCGCTGCTCCCCAGTTTCTTGTACTTTGCAAGCGATCCCGAGCCGCTCGGCCTTCCATGGACCGCCGGGGAGGAGACCGCGACTACAATTGCCGTCGGTACCTACGCGCGTGTTCGCGGCCAAGAGGCCCCCGAGCGCGTCGTCAGCTCGGCAAAGAGCTGGCTCTGCCACGCGGGCGTCGATCGCCGGGCACCGATTCTGCCATTTGGTCGCGCATCGGCAGGAAGTGGTGAACCTTTCAATAAAAAATGCTCGCCGGTCGCCGCGTCGGCCGCCTACCTTTCCCATCTCGCCGCCGCCTTTTTCGCCGCAACCGGCGAGGTACTTGCCGCTCAGACGATTGTGCTCACGGTGCCGGCGAGCTTCGATGCCGCCGCCCGCGACTTGACCCTCGAAGCGGCGCGCATGGCCGGCCTCGGCGAGGCGGTCACGCTCCTCGAAGAGCCGCAGGCCGCCCTCTACGCGTGGACGAACCAACGGGGCGATGCGTTCCGGAAAGAGCTCGCCGTCGGCGACAAGATCCTGGTCGTCGACGTTGGCGGCGGAACGACCGACTTTTCCGCGATCGACGTCCAAGAACGCGACGGGGCGCTCGTGCTGGAGCGTATTGCCGTCGGCGATCACATCCTCCTTGGCGGCGATAACATGGATCTTTTGCTCGGCCACGTCGTGGCGCAGAAGATCCTCGCGACCGGGAAGACCCTCGATGACGGCCAGCGCGCGAGCCTCGTGCACGCCTGTCGCGATGCCAAAGAGAAGCTCCTCGCCGACACCGCCGAGGCGGCCGTTCCGATCGCGCTTGCGAGCCGCGGATCGAATCTGTTTGGCGGAATGATCCGCACCGAACTCACGCGCGACGAGGTCGCTGCGGTGGTGCTCGCCGGCTTTTTCCCGGAGGTCGGGCGCGACGCCGTCCCCGTCGCCCGTCCGCGGGCCGCCCTCACACAGCTCGGCCTCACCTATGCGCAAGATGCTGGGATTACACGCCATTTGGCGGCGTTCCTTGCGCGCCATTCCTTTGTGCCGACGAAGGTCCTCTTCAACGGCGGCCCCATGAAGAGCGCTCTCCTCCGCGGCCGGATCCTCGAGCACCTTGCGCGCTGGTTCTCAGGCCCGATCGCGGAGCTCCCGTTTGCCGACTTCGACCTCGCCGTCGCACGTGGCGCCGCGATCTATGGACGCGCGAAGCGGGGCCGCGGCGTGCGCATTCGCGGCGGGACTGCCCGTTCCTATTACGTCGGCGTCGAGTCGAACATGCCGACGATTCCCGGCTTTGAACCTCCCCTCGAACTCGTTTGTGTCGCCCCGTTCGGCATGGAAGAGGGGACAGAGACGCCGGTCATCGACGAAAGCTCCGTTGTTGGCGTCGTCGTCGGCGCGCCGGTCGCTTTCCGGTTCTTCTCGTCGACCGTCCGGCGCGAGGATCGTGCAGGGCAGGTGATTCACGAGGAAACGCAGGGAGTTGAAGAGCTGTCCCCCATCGAGGTCACGCTCCCCGCCGCCGGGAGGACTCCTGGAGACGTCGTTCCGGTACGTCTCGGCGCCGCTGTCACCGAACTTGGACGCCTTGCACTTCATGCGGAGCCGCTCGTCGCTCAAACGCCCGGCGAACGATTTTCCGTCGAACTTTCTCTGCGCTCCCGCGATGGGGACGGCACCTCTTCGGAAGCCCGGTGATGCGCGGGGCCCGTCCGTTCGCGGCCGCCAGCGAATTCCCTAGCGGAGGCGTCGCGAGAGACGGCGGGCCCACTTCAACAGGGGCCCGTCCGTTCGCGGCCGCCAGCGAATTCCCTAGCGGAGGCGTCGCGAGAGACGGCGGGCCCACTTCAACAGGAACTCCGTCGCCGCCGATCGCGGTGGGGATCGACCTCGGCACGACCCACGTCGTCGTTGCCGCGCGAACCGCTTCATCGCCAGAGACGGTCGTCTTTCCGATCCCCCAGCGGGTCGCTGTTGGGGCGGTCGCTGCCGAGCCTCTCCTGCCGGCGGCCCTCTTCCCGGAGGTGACTCCGGACGGCGGAACCTCCTGGGTGGCAGGCGCCTGGGCACGGACGCGTGCGTCAGAAATTGAAGGAAAATCAATTGTTTCTGCGAAGAGCTGGCTCGGCTTCGCCGGCGTCGATCGCGAGGCCCCCATCCTTCCGTGGGGGGGCACCGGAGCGAAGCTCTCACCGGTCGCCGCGCAAGTGGCCCTGCTCAAGCATGTGCATGATGCATGGAATGCCGCCTATCCAGAGGTGCCGCTCGCGACGCTCCCCCTCGTCGTCACGATCCCGGCATCCTTTGACGAGACGGCGAGACAGCTTACTTTGCAAGCACTTGCGGCGGCGGGGCTGGGGCATGCTCGCCTCCTTGAGGAGCCCCAAGCGGCCTTCTTGGCCGTCCCCGAAGGGGCGCGCCCGGCGGCCGGTCGCCTGCTTGTGGTCGACGTCGGTGGCGGCACGACCGACCTCAGCCTCCTTGAGATCGGCGACGGCTCCGCGGAGCGCCTCGCTGTCGGCCCGCATCTTTTACTGGGGGGCGACAACTTCGACCTCGCCCTTGCGGCGCTCGTCGAAGCGCGGCTCCCGCTCCAAGAGGCCGACGGAACCCGTCGCCGCCTCGACGCCGGTCGCTTTGCGTCGCTGGTCGCGACGTGCCGCACCGCCAAAGAGACGTTGCTCACCGGCACTCGCGACAGTTTCGAAGTGGCTATCGCCGATCGCGGTTCAAACCTATTTGCCGCGATTTTGCGTGCGCGCCTCACCGCCGAGGAGGCCCAGCAGCTGATTCTCGAACGGTTCTTCCCCGAGGAGGTCGCCGAGCTCGCTGCGCCGCCGCGCCCCGCGCTTGTGACCGTCGGCCTCCCCTACGAGCGTGACGCTGCAATTACCCGTCATGTCGCGCGGTTCCTTCGCCGCTATGGGCCTGTGAATGCAGTGCTTTTTGCGGGCGGCGTCTTCGAGGCCCAACCGCTCCGCGACCGCGTTCATCAGGTCATTGAGAATGTGCAAAATGCACCCGTCTCGGTGGTGCAGAATGCAGGCAATTTCGAGGCGGTCGCCAAAGGGGCAGCAGTCTACGCGACGCCGGCAGGGACCCGGCAGCTTCGGGCGACGACCGCGCATGCCTATTATATGCAGCTTGCACGGAATGAATCGCGATTGATGCTCCCGCGTGGCGCAGCCGTCGGCGACCAGCACACGCTTGCCGCTTCCGTGGAGGCGCGGCTTGGAGTCCCCTCCCGTTTCGTCCTCCTCGCCAACGACGGCGCGGGGGAGCGCCACGTTCCTGACGAAAGAGATCTGCGTTTTTCTATGGTTACGACGTTGCCGCGAGACCTTGCCGGTGGAGGCGCGCTCGTGGCGAGCGTCCCGGTGACCGTCGTCGCCGCGCTTACCGCGGTCGGCACGATTGCCGTTTCCCTCGCCCACGGGGACGCCTCTTTTGCGCTTACCTTCGAGACGTCCAAAGGGGACTCCTTCGAAGTATCTGACGTTTCAAAGGTATTTTCCGCGGGCGATGACTCAGATCTGCGCGCACTCATTCACGCTTCCTTTGGTCCGAAGAGCGCCGAGCAGTCGCGATCCAAGGAGATCCTTCGCGATCTCGAAAAGCGTTTTGGATCGAGAAAATCTTGGTCGGCGGCGCTCGGTCGCGCGATGGTCGATGCGCTCCTCCCGCGCGCGTCTTTTCGCCGGCAAACGCCAGAACTTGAGCGTTTGTATCTCCTGCTCCTCGGCTTCGGACTGCGGCCGGGCGCCGGCTTCCCTGGCGACGAACTCCGTGTAGAACGCACGCTCCCCCTTTTTCGGGAACGACTTGCGTTCCCGGACAAAACCCCCGTCCAGCAGGCCTATTTCATCGCCCTCCGGCGAGTCGCCGCCGGCCTCTCGTCGAACGCCCAAGAGCAGCTTTTTTCCCAGTGGGAAGCGCCAAAGAAGAAGGGCCCCGTGCTCCTTGCCCGCGACGAGGCGCGGTCGGCAATGGTCGCCTTCGAGGAACTCCCGCTCTCCGCAAAGCGCCTCCTTGGCGCGCGACTGATCGAGCGCTGCCTCGTCGACGGCAACCCGGCCCTCTGGAGCGACCTCGGCCG
>JAAFHJ010000669.1:0-2345 GCA_013298325.1 Myxococcales bacterium
TCGGCGACCGCGTTCATGCCGGGGATGTCCTCGGACTTCTCGGAAACTCGGGCAACAGTACATCGCCCCATCTTCATTTTCACGTCGCGTTCCTCCCAAACGAAGCGATGACTTCAAAGGGCGAGTTCGCGCCGCTTCGCGCTTCGAGCATGCCCTATCGGGTGCGGAAGCTTGGCCTCGTAGAAGGCGGTTCCTGCACCGTTCGTGAGGGAATTCTCCCGGGGGAAGACGACGTCGTCGATGCGGCTGCGTGCGCGGCGCCGTGAGGACCTCCGCGGAGCTGGCGCCTAGTTCGCGGCGGAGTTCGCAGGGGCGCTAAGGCGCGTGAGGAGGGCGGTGAAGCGGGCTTCCTGCCCGGAAGCAAAGGCTTTTTTCGGGATGACCACGAAGAAATCGCCGGTGCGGACGGTGAGGACCTTCTCGGTCGTCGCGAGGAGGGCGACCGCTTGCCATTCGACGAGCGCCCAGCCGCCGAGCGCCGGCGGAGGATCGGTTCGACAGCGAGCCGGTAGCCGACGGCGGTGACGGCGGTCGCGACGAGCACGAGGAGGGCGACCACACCTCGGTGGTTGCCGGATCCCGGTAGGTCATCGCCGGCGATTCTAGGGGGACTTCGTGGGCAGGTGGTCGAGAAGATTCGGGAAAGTGGAAGGGCGCCTCCGGGCCGAGCGCGGGGGCGGGGAGGGGATCGCGTTTCGGCTTCCGCCCCCGTCGGCCATCGGCGTACACGAACGGGATGATCGCGTTCGTCTCCGGAGACCTCCTCGCGGCGAAGGTGGAGGCGCTCGTCAACCCGGTGAACACCGTCGGCGTGATGGGCAAAGGGCTCGCTTTGGCGTTCAAGAAGGCGTTCCCGGCAAACTTCAAAGCCTACGAAGCGGCCGCAAAGGCTGGCGCGCTCGCGGTCGGGAGCGTGTTCGTCTTCGAGGTCGGCCTGGTAAATCCGCGGTATATCCTGAATTTTCCAACGAAAGCCCATTGGCGGGACCCGTCGAAGCTCAGCTACGTGGAAGACGGGCTCCGCGATCTGGTCCGCGTCGTCCGCGCGAGGAAGATCGGCTCCATCGCCATCCCCGCCCTCGGCGCAGGGCTCGGTGGCCTCGCGTGGGACGACGTCCGCCCGCTGATCACGCGGGGGCTCGCGGAGCTGGAAGACGTGGAGATTCAGGTGTTTGCGCCTTTGGGGTGAAGGCGCGTGTCACGTTGGGTGGCGGTATTTGAAGTTCTTCGCGCTGCGCTAGGTTCGAAGACGCCCAACGGGCTCATTCGCTGCGAGCGAGGGTCATCCCAAGCGCCGCGTACTTGTCGCGGAAGTCCTTGGTGTACTGAGGCTTTAGCCGTCGTCGATCCCCAACGGTTCCGAGGAGCTCTTCGAGGGAGGTTCCCCGGAAGCTCTCGTTGAGCGCGCCGAGCACACCACGGCGTCGCTGGAGCAGACCTGGCATTCTTCGTCGGCGGCTCCGCTGAGCAGCCATGCGAGTGATTCGAGTTCGCCGGCATCGATCTGGAGCGCCGGGAACTGGCGCTTGAGCTTCGCCGACTCGGCAGGTGAGGCGGAAACCTCGGTGAACGTCCCGGCTACGAGCGCAATTGGGTGTTCGACCCCGGCGTCGTCGGTCCAGAACATCGCTTCGGCGACCACGGTGCTCGCTACGTACACTTCGAAGCGCTTCGTCATCATCCCCCACAACCCCAGCTGATGGAGGTGGATGATGACGTTCGCGTCGAGAAGGCACAGTTTCAAAGCGCGTCTTCTCCCTCGCTCTCGAGGAACTCGCTCAGATCGGCCATCGCCCGGTTTCGGGAGATACCGAGGCACTTTGCATAGTGCCCGGTCGAGATGAGCCCCTTGGCGAGCGCCCGGCGCGCGAGCGAGATGTATCGCTCGGGGAAACGCGGCGGATGGGTGACTGGCGACGCGCCCGCATCGTTCCAGGCCAACCGAAGGCGGCGAATGGTCGACTCGACGTCGCTTCGTTCGCTCGGCCGCTTGCGGAGGGTGTGAAGCCGCCAGACCGCGGCTTCGACGGATACTCCAAACTCGCGAATGACCTCCAGAAAGGCGTCGTGTCCGATCTTCCCCTCGTCGGAGCTCCGGACATCGACGGCCCGAAGGAAGTCCTCCGCGGGGAGGAGGAGCTGCGCCGCGAAGGCATCGGCGAGCTTCTCCTCGTCGGCGCTTTCGAGCGCAACGACGTGGTAGAGTTCGTGGGCGAGGTCGAACGTCAGGCGACGAACGGAGTTCTTCTCATTGAGGAGGATCGCAACACCGATGCCGTCACGTTCGCAGAGGGTCGCCGCGGTCCCGCTCGGTTCGAACTCGAGGCAGAACAGCTTCACTCCGC
>JAAFHJ010000669.1:2355-2815 GCA_013298325.1 Myxococcales bacterium
AGCAGCCGGAACCGGGCCTCGATCTCCCCGGGCGAGTCAGGCTTCTGCCTCCATTTGATCTGCTGCTCCACGAGGGGAGAGTCCGTAAGGAACCAGTCGAAGGGGCGCTGATAGACGTCGGCGAGTCGGGACAACTGGGCCACGGAAGGCTCGCGGAGCCCGCTCTCCCATTCGGAGATCGAGCTGGTTCCAACCTCAAGCCGTGCCGCAGCAAGCGCGTCGGACTGGGTGAGACAGGCGCTCTTTCGCGCATGCAGAAGGCGTTGTCCAAGGTGTTCCATTCGCTTCTCCAGAACTCTACGTGGCAGATTGTCGCCGAATCGGCAATGAGGTTTCTGGCACGCCGAAGTTTTGGGGAACCGATGGCAACTCGCGACGATCGGCCAGCTGGCATAGCTGGTTCTTGAAGACGTGGAGATTCAGGTGGTTGCGCCGTGGGGGGGGCGGCGCGGGCAACTAT
>JAAFHJ010000670.1 GCA_013298325.1 Myxococcales bacterium
GAGGAAATTCTTGGACTCCCCGAAGGATTTGACACCGTCGTCGGCGAGCGTGGCGTTCAGCTCTCTGGCGGCCAGAAGCAGCGCGTCGCGCTCGCCCGTGCCCTCCTCCGCGAGCCGCCAATCCTCGTTCTGGACGACCCGCTCTCGGCGGTCGATGCCCGCACCGAGGCAAACATCCTTGCCGCGATCGATCGCCAAAAAACGCAACGAACACTGCTCCTTGTTACCCATCGCGTCGCCGCAGCCAGCCGCTGTGACCGAATCGTCGTCCTCGATGCCGGAAAGGTGATCGCGAGCGGGACCCACGACGAACTCGTCGCCGCCGGCGGCATCTACGGATCCTTCGCCGCCGAGCAGGCAGCCGAGAAGGAACTTGAGGCGTTTGGAAGTGCTGAAGTGACCGAATTGACGGGAGAATCCCGATGAGTGCCACCACGACCACCGGGCAGAAACCGACCAAGGAACGGGCGGGGAGTACGCCGGCGTCGCCACGGAAAATGGACGCGACGGAGCGCGCGTTCCACGAAGAGAAGAAGGTCGAAAACGTCTTTGATCGCGTCCTTCTTGCCAAGCTTTGGCCGTTTGTACGGCCTCATGCTGGCTACGCGGTTGCTTCGCTCCTGGTGCTCCTGCTGTCCTCGGCGGCGAATCTCCTGCGCCCCAAATTGATGGGGGATGTCGTCGGTTTCGCAGAAAAGGGGGACGCCGCAGCGCTCCTTCGGACCGGCTGGATCCTCGCCGTGTTCGTGATTCTGTCCCAGGTCTTCGGCTTCATTCAGCAGTACTTGATGCAGGTCGCTGGGGCCCGCGCGATGGCCGACCTTCGGGGCACCGTCTTTCGGTTTCTTCAACGACTTTCGCTACGTACCTTCGATCGAACGCCCGTCGGCCGTCTGGTGACCCGTGCGACCTCCGACGTCGATGCCGTCGGCGAGCTCTTCGCATCCGGCGTGCTCAATGCCCTCGGTGACATCCTCCTCCTCGTCGGCATCGTCATTGCGATGCTCAAGATGAATGCGAAGCTCGCAGGTGTGACGTTTGCGGCGCTCCCGGTCGTCGGACTCATTGTCTCTTTCGTTCGCAAGCGGTCCCGCGAGGCGTTTCGAGACATTCGTATCAAGACCGCGCGGCTCAATGCGTTTCTCAACGAGCAGGTCTCGGGGATCGCCGTCGTTCAGGCCTACGCCCGCGAAAAGGCGATGGCCGACGAGTTCGACGGAATCAACGATGGCTACCGGCAGGCGAACAAGTCGAGCGTCCTTTACGAAGCGATCCTCGACGCCGCCATCGAGCTTGTGTCGACGATCTGCATCGCGTCGATCCTCTGGTTCGCGGGGCTGCGACGCTTCGCGGGGACCGGCGAAGGGGCGATCTCTTTCGCACTTCTGGTGACGTTCACCCAGTACGTCAAACAGTTCTTCGAGCCGGTGAGTATGCTTGCCGCGCGCTACACACTGCTCCAAAGCGCGCTGAGCGGCGCGGAACGGATCTTCGAGCTCCTCGGTACTGCCGATGTCGAGGACGACGGCGTCGTCGCCGCGACCGACGTCATGTCCCAGGAAAAGCTGGTCCCCGGCTCCGATGCGGTCGTTTTGGACCACGTCGACTTTGGCTACAAGGAGGGAGTCCCGGTCCTCCGCGACGTTTCGTTGCGCCTCAAAGCTGGCGAGAAGATCGCTCTCGTCGGCGCGACCGGCGCCGGGAAAACGACGATCGCGAGCCTGGTTCTTCGTTTGTACGACGCGCAAGCAGGGCGCATTGAAGTCCTCGGCCGCTCGGTCACCGATTGGCGCCGCCGTGACCTCCGGGCCCAGTTTGCCGTCGTCCCGCAAGACGTTTTTCTGTTTGCCGGGACGCTCCTTTCCAATGTCGCCGTCGGCGACGCGAAGCCCGATCCGGTCCGCGCGCGAACCGCGCTTGAGCAGGTCGGTGCGAGCGCCCTCATGGCCGCCCGTGGGCTGGATGGTGTCGTCGACGAGCGTGGGGCGAACTTTAGCGCCGGTGAGCGCCAACTTATTGCATTTGCTCGCGCTTTGTACCACGACCGTCCGCTGTTGCTCCTCGATGAAGCGACGGCAAACATCGACTCGGACACCGAGGCGAAACTCCAAGCGGCCGTCGACAAGGTCCTCGAAGGGCGGACGGCGATCGTCATCGCCCACCGGCTCAGCACCATCAAGAAGCTCGATCGCATCCTCGTGTTTCACAAGGGGCGCATCGTCGAGGAGGGGACCCACGACGAACTCCTCGCCAAAGGGGGCGTCTTCGCGAAACTGCATGCCCTCCAGTTCAAGGGGGATTGACCGGGCCCGTCCGTTCGCGACCGCCAGCGAATTTGCTGGAAGCGGCGTCGCGAGAGACGGCGGGCCCACAAAGACAGGGGATTAGGCGGCATCCGCCGAGCGTTTTCCGGAAGCGCCCCTTGGAAGAGCGCGGAGTTCGATGCAAACGCGCGTCCGGATGCGCTACGAGGCCACTACGATGGAAGAGCGAGAATTCTCTGTGTCCGAAGCGCCGTCGGTCCCTGAATTTGCAGCGCCCGAGGAGCGGATCATGAAGCCGCGCCGGGCCGCCCCCGCCGACGTCGTGCGTCCGACCCGCGCCGAGGTCTCCCTCGATGCTCTTCGTTGCAATCTGCACGCGATTCGTCAGAAAGCGGCTGGTGCGAAGGTCTGGGCGGTCTTGAAGGCCGACGCCTACGGGCATGGCGCCCCCGCGGTTGCGCGGACCCTCGAACGGGCGAAGGTCGACGGCTTCTGTGTGGCGCTCGTCGAGGAGGGGGTCGAACTCCGCGAGGCCGGAATTACCGGCCC
>JAAFHJ010000671.1 GCA_013298325.1 Myxococcales bacterium
CGGCGGCCGCGATAAAGAGGAGTCCGATATTCAGCCTGTGCGCGGGCGGCAAAAGTGCCATAGCGGACCTCACCAATCGTCGTTCCGAAGAAGTTCGGCGCGGCGCGGCGGTCGACGGCAAGATCGAGCACGCGGTCAGGAATCAAATCAGAAAAGTCGCCGACATAAAAACGATCGTAGAGCGGAGCGTCGCCGGCAATCACCCCCAAGAACCCCTCAAGCCGAAGGACATGGCCATGCGGGAGCGGAAACCACTGGGAGCCACGCGCTACAAATTTCCCATACGCGTAGTCGCTGCCGAGCATTCGGAGGCCAGCTTCGCCAAAGAGGGAAAGATGGTGGCCGCGTGTCGGAAGAACGGGCGCATCCCGAGTGTCTTGAACAAACGTCGCTGCGACCGAGGAAACGAGCGATCGACCTGGATGAATAGGAAAGAGAATCGGCTCCACAAGGTCGCCACGTTTGTGGCTCGCTGCCGCCGGTACATTTGCCGAAATCCCCTCGACGCGCCAGTCAAGATAGAGGCGATTCCCGGGCCCGAATACGTCATGGCCAACGCCGGCCCGCCCACCAAAACGCCGGTAGCCTAGGACCGCGTAGTCGGCCGCCGCCTCGCCGGGGGAAACCGTCGCGAGAACATCCTTTTGTCCAAAAAAATCACGGGCCGCTGCGTAGCTCAATTGAGCGTCTAGCGACCAGTTCGAGCGCAAGAAATCGGGGTCGGCATACCGGGTCCGAAGGGCAAGTTGCCGCTCCGCGAATGCCACCGCACCGCCGAGGGCAATTCCGCTACCACCGAGGTTATTTTCGGCGACGTCGATCCCCGCAAATGCAGAAAGAGGTCGCGCCCTACCGTTCGGCTCAGCGTCGGTCGAAAGACCGAGCCATGTGTCATTGACGACAAATGTATTTCGCTCAACAACAGAGACAACAATGACGGCATGCCCCCGCGCCTTCCCGCGCCGCAAGGACAACTGAGCATCTCGAAAATACCCCGTTCCAAGGAGGCGAAAGCGCGTCGTCTCGAGACGCGGATCGGCGACATCGAAGTACTCACCGACCGCAAACGGGAGGAGGCGAGTGACGATGCGCGCGGCGGTCACGCGGTTGCCGCGCACTTCGACACCGTCGAGAATGTAGCGGAGCGTCCCCGACGCTTCGGTCTCGTTAGCCGTCGCCGATTCTGGGCCCGGATCGCCGTCTGAAATTCCGGAGATCTTCGGATCTTCCGAACCTTTCTGCGAGGGCGCGTTGATCTCGGTGGGCGGCGATGGTCGGCTTCCATCAACCGGTCCTGAGGAGTTTCGGGGGGCCCCCTCGATTTCATCGACGATCGGCGGCGCCGCACGCGCGACTCGCGCGGCGAGCATGCCAACGGCGAACATCCCCGCGGCAAATACGGCGGCGACCGGAATGCGGGGAAGTGCGCGCCCCCCGAAACGACTCCGGGGTGCACAATGGGGGCCGGAAGAACTGCGCTGCACGGCGGTCAGAGTTTCGCGTCGATCTGCCGTTCCGGGGCCGCGCCTGCCACCGCCGCGAGCGAGCCTGCGGTCTCGTAGGCGCGGACGATGCGCGGGTAAGGAGCGAGGTCGACGTCGAAGCGCTTCGCGGCATAAATTTGCGGAACAATGCACGCATCTACGGCGCTGAATGCATCGCCCATCGCAAATCCGGTAGCTGACGGTTCCGCTTGAAGCTGTCGCTCCAAGGCGGTGAAACCGTGACTGATGAAGTGCTGCGCCCAGGCCTTCTTCCCCTCGGCGTCCAGCGGGAGCTTCCCGAGAACGCTCAAGTTTTGGAGGGGCTGAATGCCAGATGCGATGGTGTGGCAAGCGGCAAGTTGCCGCGCGCGACGACGCGGCTCAGCGGAAAAAAGGCGCGGAGTCTCTGGATGGAGTCCGTCAAGTAGCTCAAAAATCGCGAGCGATTCGGTGAAGAGTTCTCCATCCACTTCAACCGCCGGAACGTAACCCATCGGGTTGCGCGCGAGGTGGGCCTCGGACCGTTGCTCGCCATCGAGCAGGTTCACCGGCACGTAGGTGTACGCGATGCCCTTCCAAGCGAGCGCGATGCGGACGCGGTAGCTCGCGGAGGAACGCCAATAGCCGTAGAGGATCGTGGAGGACATGGCGGCGAACGTTACACCAACCGCCCCCGTCGCGGCCGGGAACGAAGGGACACACGTTCGATGCCCGTCACAACTGAGTCAGTGTGAGCCACATTGTAGCATTTCTTGACTCCGCTGCGTCTGCCCTGCCCCCGATTGTATCGAATTCGCCATACAATTTCGAAGCGATCCGCTTGGCACGCCGGGTGAGAGAAGGGCGGCATGAACCTCCGGACGCTCCGCCTCGCCGCCCTCCCCTTCCTTGCCCTCACGGCCTGCGCGGACGACCCCGTCGTAGCCCCCGACTTCGAAGAGGCGCGTTCGTCGCTCGCCCGCGACGCCGCGAGCTCAAAGCCGGAAGACGTCTCTGCCGTCGTCGCGGCGAACAGCACCTTCGCGCTTGCGCTCAATCGCGGACTCGTAAAGGCAGGAGAGAACGTCGTTCTTTCTCCGGCAAGTATTTCGTCGGCGCTCGCGATGGCTTACGGGGGCGCCCAGGGGGAGACAGCGCGTGCCTTTGAAGCGGTACTCGGCTTCGATGCACACACTCATGCGGGGATGAACAGCATCGACCTTGCCCTCGCGACCCGCGCCGGGGACGGTCACGCCGTCGACGGAACTCCGCTAAAATTTGCGGTCAACAATGCCCTATTTGCGCAAAAAGGCTACCCGTTCAAGGCGACGTACTTGGACCTGCTT
>JAAFHJ010000672.1 GCA_013298325.1 Myxococcales bacterium
GCTGCGGCAGCGAGCTATGTCGTGGCACTCTTCTCGCCCCAAAGCTCGTCGCTGAGGCGATTGCCCACGAAGAGGCACGAAAGAAAGCTCGTGCTGAGCGAGCAGCAGCTCGAAAGAGTGCCGCCGAATCTACGGCGCGTCTGAAGAAGCCGTCGCTTTCAGTCCCTTCGAAACCTGCGGAGAAAGTCGCGGCAAAGAAGTCGCGTGCGCCGGCACAGGTGCCTCAAACACCGGTCGGGAAGAGCCCAACTACCGCATTGAAAGCGACCCGAAAGCGGCGCGAAGCGCCCTAAGGTGCTCGAGGGACGCTCCGCAGCACGCCCCCACCGCGACGAGCGGGAGTGCGGCGATCGCGGCGAGAAAAGGGGCCGGCCCGAGCGGTGGCTCGTTCCAGCGGGATGCGTTCGGATAGGCGGCAACCGGAACCGACGTTTCCGCGATCGCGTCGACAAACGGCGCGATCAGCGAGGCGGCGATGCAATTGACCCCAACCCACCGCGCACCTGGTGCAATTTGCCGCGCAGTTTCTGCCAGTTCCGTGGGGGAAGTCACGTCCCCGCTCGGTCCCGCGGTGAGCGAAATCCAGAACGGGAGCCCCGCCTGCTGAGCGATTTTGTGCACCATGCACGCTTCTTCTGCGTTCGGAAACGTCTCGAAGGCGAGCCCATCGACGCCGGCACGAACGAGACGGTCGATGACCGCTTCGTGGGACCGTCGGGCGGCGGCGAGGTCAGGTGTTGCCGCCTCGTAGCAATCGCCGAAAGGGGCCACCGATCCGTAAACGGGCAACGTTCCAGCGGAATCTTTGGCGAGGAAGACCGCGGCATCGAGGGAGGCCTGCCATTCGGTGAGCCGCTCGGGACGCGCGCGGAAGGTATTCGCGCGGATAAGGTCGCAGCCGATGGCGGCGTGATCCCGATGAATCCACGCGACAACGTCGGGGGCGGCTAGGTTTGCGTCGGCGCTCCAGGCGATCCCTCCGGTCGCGACGCCGCGACGGGTGAGTTCGCTGCCTAACGGTCCGTCGAGGACGACCACCATCAGAGCATCACCGGAAGCCGCGGCGAACGCCGGTTCTTTTCCTGGGCGCGAACGAGCTGCCCGCAAGCGGCAGCCACATCGCGCCCCCGGGAACGGCGAACGGTCACGAGCACGCCTGCATCCTGCATCCTTTTCACAAAGGCCTGGAGGCGCTCTTCGGACGTTTCCGTGTAGGGCACACCTTCCCACGCATTCCACGGAATGACGTTCACCACATGACGGAAGCCAGTCGCGAACGCGGCGAGGCGCGTGGCGTCGTCGTCGCTGTCGTTCACTCCCGCAAGGAGCACATATTCCAGCGTAATTTTCTCATGAGACCGGAGGGGGAATCGGAGCAATGCTTCGCGAAGTGCCTGCAGATTCCACGTTTTTCCGACCGGCATGATCGACGACCGGATCGCGTCGGTCGTCGCGTTGAGGCTGAGGGCGAGACAGGGGCGCACAGGGAGCTGCGCGAGCGTGTCGATCTGCGGGACAAGTCCGGACGTCGACACCGTAATCCGGCCAACTGGGATGCCGAGACCGCGCTCATCGGCGAGAATGGCGATCGCTTTGGAGACCTCGGGGAGGTTCTGGAGCGGCTCCCCCATCCCCATGAAAACAATTGTAATTCGGGTGCTGTCTTCCGGCCCAAGTTCCCGCGTGGCGACAAGGACCTGGGCGACGATTTCGGCGGCGGTCAGCTGCCGACGGAATCCCATCGTGGCGGTGGCGCAGAAGCGGCAGCCCATTCCGCAGCCGACCTGGCTCGAAATGCAGAGCGTCACGCGCGGGTTCTTCACGGCGCGCGGCATGTGGACGACTTCAATCTCCGCGCCGTCGGCGAGTCTGAGGAGGAGCTTCGTCGAGCCATCATCCGAAGAAGATTGGGAAATAACTTCGGGCAGCGCGAGATCGTAGTGGGCGTCGACATGGGCACGCCCTTCCGAACCGAGGTCGGGCAGCCCCTCGCGCCACGTTCGCACGCGGAGGAGCCTCCGAAAGAGGTAGGCGGGGTCGTTCGGCGGGTGGCGCGTCGCGAGGTCTTCGGGGGTAAGCGCAAAAGGGCTCACCCGGGTCGTCGAGGGCAGTTCGTCGAACACGCCGTTGGGTTAGCGCGTTCTCCGATTCGGCGTCTCGCCGGGCGGAGGCTCCTGTTCTTTTTTCGTGGCGGACGCTCAGAAAAGGGTGCGCTGACGAGGATCGAGGCTCGGGGGAATTTGCGCGGTGACGAGGCCGGCTACCGGCACGAGAAGCTCCGGGAGGAACGGCGCGAGCGGCGCCGCGCTGCACCAACGTTCAAGGAGCACGTCAGAGATCATCAAAGGAATACGAGGATGTATCGCAACATGGGGACCAAACGCCTCCCGGGTCACCACGGCGAAGCCGTCTCCGTTCCAGACAATGCCAAGCCGCACCAGCGAGCCATCCTCCACGGCGGTCCCGAAGCGGACCCGCGACGCGTTCCACTCGTCGAAGCGGTGGACCGGGAGAAATCCCCGACGTCGTGCGGCTGCCTCGCGAAACAGCGGCTGCCGGTGAAGCGTCTCAATGCGTGCATGATACACAAGATCTCGCGAGGCCGCCGGGCTGGTCTCGCGCGCAAGTCCCCACCGGAGCGGCCCGAGTCGCAGACCGGAAGGGGTCGAAATTGCAACGAGACATCGCCCGCCGGGATGCATCTCCCCCGCAGAAAACGAGGCCGCTCCCTCGCCGAGGGCGGCCCCGATGGCTGCAGCGATGGCCGCGCCGTCGTCGTCAATGCGGACGCGGCCACAC
>JAAFHJ010000673.1 GCA_013298325.1 Myxococcales bacterium
CAACTAGTTGGCGGTGGCCCTTCGAGCTCGTCGGCGCCAAGCCGGCCGTAGCGATGGAGGGCGCCGCCGAACAGAATCCAGCCGGCGAGGAGCATGGCACCACCGACGTCTCTTGGGCCGGCGGCGGCGACCACAAAGCCGATGGCGGTGACGGTCGCCCCAAGCACAAGAAGCCGCCGTTCCATGGCCTGTTCGGCTAGCACGGTTGCCCAGGAAAATCCGGGAGACGGGAACGACGTTTCTTTCCAGGCGCTGCTGGGCTAAGCGCCTCCCCGATTCATGTCGCGTATCGCCGCCATCGACCTCGGGTCCAATGCGCTTCGCCTCCGCATCGTCGAGACCTCCTCGGGCGATCCGGAATCGTTTCGCGAAATTACGTCGCTTCGTGCTGCCGTCCGCCTCGGGGGCGACGTGTTCAGCGGAGGGAAGCTCTCGGCCAAACGATCAGCCAGGCCTGCGCGGCGCTTGCCGACTTCAAAAAAGCGATGGATATCGCTGGTGTAGAGGCCTATCGCGCCTGCGCGACGAGCGCCGTTCGTGAAGCCGAAAACGGATTGACGCTCGTCGAACGGGCGCGCCGCGAAGCCGGCATTGATCTCGAGATCATCGAAGGGATCGAAGAAGCGCGTTTGATTCAGCTCGCGGTTGTGCGCCGTATGCGCCTCGAAGAGCGGACGGCGCTCCTCGTCGACGTCGGCGGCGGCTCCACCGAATTGACCTGTTTTTCCGGCGGTCGCGCCATCTGGGCCCGCTCGCTCCCCCTCGGTTCTGTGCGCTTGCTGGAGACCTTCCTTCGCGATACGCCGACCGTGGAAAGTCGCCAGGCGAGCCTGCTCCGGGAGACGATCGATCGCGCCCTCGCCGAGCCCTTTACCGCCCTCGCCGGGACGACCTTTGACGAGGTGATCGGCACCGGCGGAAACGTCGAAACGCTCGCCGAACTCTGCCCCGCCGACCCGACCACCACCGCTGAGCGCCGCACCGGCGCGATGAAGCGGATCGACGTGGCGAAAATGAGTGTACTCCTCAAGGAACTTTGCGGCCTCACCGCCGACGAGCGCCGCCAGAAGTACGGCCTCCGCCCCGATCGCGCCGACACGATCGTCCCGGCGTCGTTCATCTTCGCGCGGACCGCCTCCCTCTTCGGAGCGGACGGAATTGCGGCACCGGGCGTCGGCCTTAAAGAGGGGATTCTCCTCGATCTTCTGGATCGCGTCACCGGCGCGGCCGACCCCAAAGTCGACGATCACGCCGTCGTCGAGGCCTGTGCGCGCCTCGGAAAGCGGTTCCAGTACGACGAGAAACATGGGCGCCACGTCAGCCACCTCGCGGCGCGCCTCTTTGACGATTGCGAGCCGCTCCACCTCCTCGCGCCCCGCGATCGTATCCTCCTTCGGGCAGCAGCGACCCTTCACGATATTGGCGATTTTATTCGCTACGAAGGGCATCACAAACACAGCTACTATATCATTTCTCAATCGGACATCATGGGGCTCTCGTCGGCGGAGCGCGCCATTGTTGCGAACGTCGCGCGTTACCACCGCAAGGGGGCGCCCGACCCGAACCACCCCAACTTCCGCGATCTCGACAAGGACGCACGGGCAAAAGTTCGCTCACTTACAGCACTTTTGCGGATCGCCGATGGGCTCGACCGCGAACACCTTGGGCGCGTCCACGACGTCCGTGCCGAGGTCGACACCTTGCGGAAGCGGATCGTCCTCCACCTGCAGGGGGACGAAGAACGCGAATTGGAAGAGTGGACCGTCCAGCAGAAATCCGATTTGTTTCGTGAGGTCTTCGGCCTCGACGTCGTCCTCGCCGAGAACCTCGGGAATGGCCCGCGTAGCGAGCCGGAGCGGGCGCCGAAGCGGGCTGCGAAGAAATAGGCCGGCGCGAGAAATCGCCGCAATTTCCGCTGTCGTCCCCCAACGTGACGGACCTTTCTCTCGCCGGCGATCCGCGGTAGGTTCCCGCCCTCGATGCGCCGTTTGAACCTGTTCCTGCCGCTCCTCCTTCTCGCCAGCGGCGGACTTTTCGCCTGCGGCGGGGCCGTCCCCGATGCGAAGCAGGCGGCAGCGACCTACGCCGACGCCGCCGAAAAAGGGGATGCCGACGCGCTGTGGGCGATGCTCTCCGAGGAAGGGAAGCGCGCCACGACGAAGGAGGCGCTCCGCGAGAAGATCGCCGGCTCCCGCGGCGAGTTGGCCGATGCCGCGAAGGCGGTCCGCGCCTCGGGGACGCGCGTCGAAGCGACGGCGAAGCTCCGCTTTCAAGATGGCGAATATGCATCGCTTATCCTCCGTGACGGCCATTATTGGGTCGGTACCGCGGGGACGCTCCCCGGCGGCGCACTCTCGCCGGAAGAGGCGCTCGATCACCTCCGCCGGGCGCTCGCGCGACGCAGCTACCCGGCGCTCCTGCGGGTACTCCGTCCGGAGACGCGGGCCGCCATCGAAGCCGACTTGCGGTCGATGGTCGAAGGGCTCGAAGCTCCCGAAACTCTTGATGTAAAGCAGAGCGGAGACAGCGCGACGGTCGTCGTCCCCGGCGGGCACGTCGTCAAGCTCCGGCGCGACGACGGCGTCTGGCACATTGAGGAATTCGATTGATGGCACGCGCGACGCGGCGAGCGGCGGCCGCGGCGGTCGGGCGCCGGCAGTTTCTCCAGCTCGGTGTCGGATTTTCGGTAGCGATTTCCGGCCTCTTGGCGACAAGTCGCGCGCGCGCCTTTGGGGACGGCGGCGCCTTTGATCCGCGAGGCCTCGTGACCGGCGCAACGACGGCACCGCTCC
>JAAFHJ010000675.1 GCA_013298325.1 Myxococcales bacterium
GTGGAGAGCCGCCAGGGGGTCATTCTCGCCGACCCGCTCCTCGCCCACTTCCGCGCCGTCGACCTCACGTGGGTCAGCTTTTTTGTGGTCGTCGGGTTCACGGCGCTCGGCGTGGCGCGGATGTTCCTCGCCCCTCAGCGTCTGCTCGTCTGCTTCCAGGCCTACGCGTTCCTCGTGGCGATGCGTGCGATCTGCATGTACCTCGCCCCCTTCGACGCGCCGACCGGAATCATCGTTCTTCAAGACCCGTTCTCGAAGGCCTTTGGGCTCGGTGCCGAGGCACCGCTTACGAAGGATCTCTTCTTTAGCGGGCACACGAGCATCCTCACGCTCGCCGCGTTCGGCGTCCCGAAAGGTCGCGTGAAGATCGTCCTCGCGGTCGCTGCCGTCGCGATTGCGTTCTGCGTGCTCGCCCAGAAGGTCCACTACACGATCGACGTCGCGGTAGCGCCGTTCATGGCTTTTGGAGCGCTTCGGTTTGTTGAGTGGATTCGCGAAAGGCTCGGGCTCCCAACCGCCTGAAGAGAAACGAAAAACCCCACTCCGCTTGGAAGTGGGGTTTCCCGTTTCGGTGGCTCAGCCGAGGGCGGCTTCGTGCAAGCTCAGCCGAGGGCGGCTTCGTGCAAGCTCAGCCGAGGGCGGCTTCGTTCAGGCTCAGCCGAGGGCGGCTTCGACAGGCACGTACGGAAGCCCGTGGGCCTGGGCGACCGGCTCGCAGGTGACGTGGCCGTTGAAGACGTTGATCCCCTTGAGGAGCCCCTTGTCGGCCTTCGCCGCGGCGACGACACCGAGATCGGCCATCTTGACCGCGTAGGCGAGGGTCGTGTTGGTGAGCGCCCAGGTCGACGTCTGCGGGACTGCGCCCGGCATGTTCGCCACGCAGTAGTGGACGACGCCATCGACGACGTAGGTCGGGTTGTCGTGGGTCGTCGGACGGCAGGTCTCGATGCAGCCCCCCTGATCGACAGCGACGTCGACGACGACGGAACCCGGTTCCATCTGGCTGATGAGCTCCTTCGTCACGAGCTTCGGCGCGCGCGCGCCGGTGACGAGGACGCCACCGATCACGAGATCGGCCTTGCGGACGGCGTTTTCGATGTTGATCGGGTTCGAGTACAG
This sequence comes from Myxococcales bacterium, assembly GCA_013298325.1. Taxonomy (GTDB): domain Bacteria; phylum Myxococcota_A; class Polyangia; order Polyangiales; family Polyangiaceae; genus JAAFHJ01. The sequence continues at coordinate 1,120 of JAAFHJ010000675.1, forward strand.
CGTCTCGACGGCGCCGCCGAAGATGTCTTCGAGGTAGGCCATCGTCTCCGCGCGGACGTCGAGCACGGTGACTTGCGCCCCCATGCCGACGGCGATCGTCGCCGCATTCTTGCCGACGACGCCGCCGCCAAGAATGACGACGCGCCCGCGACGCGTTCCGGGGACGCCGCCGAGGAGGAGACCCTTGCCGCCGTGCTCTTTTTCGAGGCTCGCCGCGCCGACCTGAACCGCCATGCGGCCGGCGACTTCGCTCATCGGCTTGAGGAGGGGGAGGGTGCCGTCGGCCGCTTCGATAGTCTCGTAAGCTACCGCAGCGACTTTCTTTTTCGCAAGCTCACGGGTGAGCTCCGGCTCCGGCGCGAGGTGGAGATACGTGTACAGTACAAGATTTTCGCGGAAGAAGCCGTACTCGGCGGGGAGCGGCTCCTTGACCTTTACGACCATCTCCGCGCCCCAGGCTTCGGCGGCGGTTCCGACGATGGTGGCTCCGGCGGCGACGTAATCGGCGTCCTTGATGCCGGCCCCTTCGCCCGCGCTCGCTTCGACGAGCACCTTGTGGCCGCGAAGGGTGAGCGCCTTCACGCCTGCGGGGGTCATGCCGACACGGTATTCGCGGGTTTTGATTTCCTTCGGTACGCCAACGATCACGACTTGCTCCTTGAGTTGCGCGCCCGCTCAAGCCAGCGCGAGTCGCGGAACCTAGTGCACCGCGTGTCGCGACGGAAAGGGGAGATCAACTGACGCAGCGCGCCGAAATGGCCGCTTTTTCGCGTCGCGATGCGGCAAGGCGTCGTCCCGGACGACGCCCCCGCCAAGGAATTTGCTGGCGTTCGACGGTCAGGGGGCGCAGGGGCCGCCGGCGGCCGCATAGCGTGCGACGCTCTCGTGCCGGTTGGTTTCGACGACGGTGTCGCCGTCGAAGATCCAGTAGCGCCCGTAGGCGTCGATCGTCTCGTAGGTCTTCCCGTTGAACAGCGCGTCGAGTTTGTTCTCGAAGGCGCAGTCGGCCGGATGCCCGGCACACGGGCCGGCCGCATAGCGGGCAACGCTCGAAAGGGGCTCGCTTGTAATTACCGTATTTCCTTGAAAAATCCAGTAGCGGTTGCCGACGCTCATCGACTCGTAGGGGAGGCCTTGGAAGTCGACGAAGACGCCGGTGTCGAAGCGGCACGCGCCTGCCGCTTGGCCGACGCAGGGGCCTGCTGCATAGCGCCCGACCGACTCCACGAGCGCCCCGCCGACGGGAGCAAGCGGAGTGTCTCCGTCAAAACGCCAGTATTTTCCGTAGGCTGTAATCGTTTCCACCAACGGAGAGCCTTGAAGCGGCGAGCTGAACGCGACCGTATCAAAGCGGCATGTGCCGGCGGCCTTCCCCGCGCATGGGCCGGTTGGCGCCGCGTAGCGCGCGACGGTGGTGAGATCCTTCGACTCGATCAGCGTATCCCCGTCGAAGATCCAATATTTGCCTTTGGCCGTAAGAGACTCGTAGTTCTTTCCATTGAAAGGGACGATGACACGCGTATCAAAGCTGCAACCGGTCGGGACGGTGCCCCCATCGCTGTTCGTCCCGCCGTCGGTGCCGCTGTCGCCTTGTGACGCAGCGTCGGCGCCGCCATCACCGCTCGGGAGCGGCGTTCCGGCATCGACCGTCGAACTGTCGCCCCC
>JAAFHJ010000676.1 GCA_013298325.1 Myxococcales bacterium
GCCACCAGGAGATGAACGCGCTGTGGTCGACGACCCAGAGCTATGAGGTCCGCGCCTCCGGCCTCGTGACCGGCTACCGGGGGCTCCAAGGGAAGAGCGAGGACTACTCCGGCGTCGTGAACGGCATCGCCGATATCGGCTTCTGAGCGATCGCAGCCCCGTCCCCCGAGCGACAGGTCAGGAAATCGGCCGAAATTCGGTCCCACAATGGGACGACATCGAGACCGAATGCCTCCGGGGGGCGGGGCTACGGAGGGGTTCCATGCAGCACCTCCGGTCGGTCGCCACCCTTGCTGTTGTCACGTTCGTCGCCTGCACCGTCGACCCGGCGACCACGCCGACCCCCGACGCCAGCGCGATCGATGGCAGTGTGGCCGACGATGCCGCCGCCATCGATGCAGGTGCGTTCGATGCGGGGCCGGCCGCCGACGCCGCGTTTGACGGTGGGCCGGCCGATGGGGGGCCCCTCGACGCTGGGGCGAACACCGATGCAGGCCCCGTCGACGGGGGGGGGGGTGCGCCCGGCCCCTACGCGCTCGGCGCGCGAAAAGCGGTGCAAATCAGCGCGTCTGGCTGGCACCAGTGCGCCCGTTTCGACGACGGCTCCCTCAAGTGCTGGGGGGCGAACAGCGGCGGCGAACTCGGCCTCGGCGATGCGCTCACCCGCGGCTCCGACAGTCCCTGCCGCATGGGATCGAACCTCCCGTTTGTGAGCGTCGGCGGCGTCCCCCGCAGCTTTAGCGACGTGGTGGCGTTCGCCTCGGTGCCGGACCTGCGCCCGCGCACCTGTGCGATTTCCAACGGCGACCTTTTCTGTTGGGGCGACGGCGTCGGAAAGGCGCCGGGGGACCTCGCCGCGCTCGCACCGGTCGCATTGCCAGCCCGTGCCGTCCGTTTCGCCGTCAACCGCGCCGCCTCGGAAGGGGCAAGCCCGACCGCCTGCGTCCTCCTTGCCGGGGGGAAGGTCGCCTGCACCGGCGCGAACAGCTTCGGGCAGCTCGGGACCGGCGACACGACCTACCACAGCGATTTCGTCGTCGTCGATCTCGGCGCCGGCGCCGTAGCGACCGCCGTTTCCGTGAACGCGGGGGCCGTCTGCGCGCTCCTTCAAACGGGCGCGATCAAGTGCTGGGGCGCTTCGAATTACCACGGGATTTCCGTCGCGCCGCCGGCAGCCTCGCGGACGAACCACCGCGGCGACGAGCCCGGCGAAATGGGGGCGAACCTCCCGACGCTGCCGCTCCCGTCGGCGAGCGCGATCTGGGGAAATTCGGGGATGACCTGCGCCACCGCAACCAGCCTCCGCTGCTGGGGGGCGACGAGCAACGGGTCGGTCGCGGCGGCCGCAGCAGCCACCTACAGCTTCCCGGCCGGTCCGCCGCTCCGGTACCCGCTCCTCGCCGGCTTCCGCTTCCGCCGCATCGACGGCTCCTTCGGGACGGCGCCAGCGCCGACCAACAACGCGACCATCCCGGTGACCATTCGCCCCGCCGATGCCGACGCGGTCATCGACGAAACCGACGTACAGACGACGATCGCCGCCGGAACAACGAACAATTCCTTCGAAGTCCGCGTCTCCGGTCTCGTGACCGGAACGAAGGCGGGCGGCACCGGCGACGACCTCTCCGGCGTCCTCGGAAAAGCGAGCCGCGGGACGATCGACCTCGGCTTCTGAATTTGGCTCCCCCGCTCGCTGTCGGTACCCTGCACCGATGCGCACACGGGGAGCGATCGGGGTTGTGGCGGCGATGGCGCTCGCGGCGATGGGTCTCCTGGCGGTCGCCGCCTGCGGAGGGGGCGACGATGAGGCGGGGCTCCCCGGAACGCCGCTCCCCTTCGTTCGGGTGACCGCCTACCCGGCACGGCCGACGCTCAACCTGCCCCTCTACCGGGATGAGAGGTTCGTCGTCTGGTCGACGGAGGCCTCCGACGATGGCGGCGCCACCACGCGGAGCCTGAACGGCGGCCAGCGCTTCACGCAGGTCTCCCCCTTGGAGGTCGGTGCGTCGTTCGCCGTCGCCCTCGACGCGAACACCGGCCGGCAACCGCTGGTCGTCTGGGATTTCAAGGGGAACCAGTTCTTCCCGATCGGCGCCGGCACCGAGACGGTCCCCGTCAAGCAGTGGGTTTCGCTGCCCGGCTCGCCGTCGTACACGCTCTTTGCCATCACCGGGCAGACGCCCAACGTCTGGCGTTCGGGCCCCTCGTGGACGGCGCTCCCGCTCCCCGTCGCCGGCGAACGGCCCCAACTCCTCGCCGCCGCCGGCCGGCGGATCGTCGCCGTTTCGCAGACCGGGGCGATTTACGTCCTGGAGGCCGACGGGGCAGCCTTTGTGGCCGCCTCAGGAGTGAAGCTGGTCGGCGCCCCCTCCACGGCGGTCCCGCTGACCGACGGGCGCGTCGCGCTCACGAGCATCGGCCAACCGGACAAGCTGTACCTGTTCGATCCGGCGCTCGGCACGCTCACCGCGCCGCGAGACCTCCCCATCGGCGCTGGCGAAGCGCGCGTCGTCGCCTGTCGCGACGGGCAGCTCGCCACCGACGGCCGCATTTCCAAGGACGGCGGCGCCACCTGGGAAGACCCCTTGCGCGGCGCCTTCGCGAACCTCCTCAAGCACGGGCCGTGGAAACAGGAGATCGCCTGCAGCGGCGACCGCGTGTTTGTGACCCACAACCGCGGCGGCTTTCAGGGGTCTGGCTACGTCTTCGAGGTCGCCCGCGACGGCACCTGGCAGGCGCCGACCGACGCCGTTCCGAGCCGCTCCGGCGAGATCGTCGAA
>JAAFHJ010000677.1 GCA_013298325.1 Myxococcales bacterium
AATGGGGGCGCGCCGCAGCTACCAACGCCTCGGCCCCGGGGAGACCGCCGCCCGCTGGGCCGATGAACTCCGTGGAATGCTTCAAGGTTTCGCGCGCGTTCTGAAGCCGGGCGGCCACGCGATCCTCGTCGTTGGCGATTCCGCCAGCCGCCAGCAGGTCCTCCGCGCCGACGAATTCGTCGCCCGTGCCACCGAGGAGACCCCCTTCCGCGTCGTCGCCCGGGCGAGCCAAGATCGCCCCCATTTCCACCTGCCGACCGCGCACCTCTTCGAAACGCGCCCCCGCGCCGAGCACGCAATTCTCCTCGAGCGCGACACCTCGGCACCCGTTCGCATCGCGCCGCGTGCGGGCGGCGTCTTCCGAAATCCGGAACCGCAGCGCCGCTTCGAGACGAACGACGCCCCGCGCGCATCGGAAGCGCGCTCCGACGGCGAACAGCGCCCGCGTCCCCAGGGGCCGCGCCCCCAAGGGCCCCGTCCGAGTACTCCGCGGGAGCGTCCGCGCAACGACGCGCCGCCGCCCCGCAACCGGCGCCCGCGCTAAGAGCCCAATTTTCCTTTTATTCTCCAAATATCTCGAAAGGACGCATCGATGCCCTCCGTGACCTTTGAAGCCCCGCCCCACAAGACCGTGACCATCGAAGCGCCGGAAGGGGGCTCGGTCGCCGATCTTTGCGACAAATACGAAGCGCCGGTCCCCTTCTCGTGCCGTAGCGCGAGCTGTGCGACCTGCCGCTGCGAAGTGGCTGCCGGCGCCGACCTCCTCGCCGCGCCGGAAGACGAAGAGCTTGATATTCTTGACGTTCTCGGCGCACCGAAGACCCACCGCCTCGCCTGCTGCTTGAAGTTGAAGGCGGGCCCCGGCCTTGTCGTCCTCAAGCCGGTGAACGATTACTGAGCGTGACGATCGCGTAGCAGTGCACCTTCCTGCGGGAATCTCCGCAGCGGGTGTGCTAACCCGCCCAGCGCCGGTCGAGAGGTCGGCAAACCCCTTCCTTTTCGTGCATTTTCGAATGCACGGGCCGAAACAACGGTTTTCCAAGGGTCACGACCCCGTAAGAAACCGCCTTGTTAGCCGCGCCAACCCTCGTTGGACGGAAACGGCTTGTTGCGTGGCCCCCACGCGAACCCGCGCGGCCGTCTTGCGACGCCGTCGCCTGAGACCCCCCAACAGGGACGGTCGCCCCGGAGAGAGACAATGACGAAGACGCGTTTGGCCTGGCTCGTGATGATTTCTACGCTCGTCCTCGGTGGCGGCGTCGGTGTGCTCGCTTGCAGCGAAAGCGGCACCGGCGACGACGTCCCCGCCGACACCGACAGCGGCGTCAAGGTCGACGCCGGCCCGAAGGACTCCGGCACCCCGGACAGCACCGTCCCGGACGGCGGCACGACGACCGACGGCGGGACGACGACCGATTCCGGCGCCGGCTGCTTCTCGAAGCTCCGTCCGAGCGCCGACAAGGGCGTCTTCTGCCCCTTCGTCCCCAAGGGCGACGGCGGAACCGGCGTCAACTGCGCCCAGACGGAAACCTGCTGCTCCGGCGGCGGCAAGGTGGACGGCGGAGCGGTGTTCGACCCGTCCTCCTGCGTTTCAGGCACCGCGGCCGCCTGTCCCGCGCCCTCGCCGGGCTTCGGGGCGACCCAGGCCTTCGAATGCACCCAGACGGCCGACTGCAAAACCAAGGGCGGCGGTGTCTGCTGCGTCGTCTCGAACGGCTCCGATGCCGGCGTCGGCTTCCAGACCAATGCCAACTCGTGCAACATCTTCACCCGCGAATCGGGCACCCGCTGCAAGGCGACCTGCGGCGCCGGCGAAGTCCAGGGCTGCCAGGCCGACACCGACTGCACCGCGCCCCAAAAGTGCACCCTCGCGAACGCCGGCTCCGGCGACCGCATCGACATGGGCTACTGCAAGTGATCCGCGGATTCCGCTAGGAATCCAACAGGTTACACGAGAAAGGCTCCGGAGAAATCCGGAGCCTTTTTTCGTGGCGGGGTCCTCGAAATAGGCCGTTCAGAGGCGCTCGAGCATCCAGTCGGCCATCGCGGTGGCGGTCGTCTTCCAGCCGAGCTCATTCATGATTTCGTGGAGCTCCCCTGGCTTGTTCAAAAAGGTCTTGTCGGCGGAAGAGAGGCCGGCAAAAAAGTCCCGGGAACCGGACGGAGAAGCGACCGGGTCGGCCTCGCCGTGGGCGATCAATGCCGGGATCTTCACGGTGCGCGCCTCATCAATTGCTTTTCGCTGGGCCGCTTCCGTTTCAACGAACCAACGAGCAGTCGCCGTTTTGAACACGAGAGGGTCGCTCTCGTAGCGGGCGGCAATCGCGGTATCGTGGGTGAGAGAACCACCCGGGATTCCGCTGGGGAGTGCCAGTTTCGGCAAAATTTTCGAAGCGATACGGCCGGCAAAGAGCTTCGGACCCGGCACCGGAAGCGCCAGGCGAAAGAAGGCGCTCGACGTAATGAGACCGTTCCACCGATGGGGGGTCGCTTCGACGGTCCTCCCAGCAATGAGTCCCCCGTTGCTATGGCCAAAGAGGAAGCGCGGGAGCGGGCCGGTCTTCGCTTCGACGGCGTCGAGAAGCTTCACCAATTCGCCGACGTCGTCGAGGTACTCGTCCCACTTCTGCACGTGACCGCGCGCCCCCTCCGAGTGGCCATGGCCACGGAGATCAATGGCGACGACGCCGAGGCCGCGCGCATTCCACGCTTCGGCGACGTGGGCGTAGCGACCGCCGTAATCGGCGTACCCATGCAGCAGCGCGACGAGCCCCACCGG
>JAAFHJ010000678.1 GCA_013298325.1 Myxococcales bacterium
CGAGCCATGCGACCGTCAAAGGGGGGGAAGCAAGCTTTCACGAGGCTCCGCTCGCTAAGCGCTACCGGGATTGAAGCACCTTTGACGTCGCTCTAGGGCTTTCGCCCTTCGACGGGGAGAGGGATCGGAAATACGCCGTTATTAGGGCTATTTGTGTGGCAAGAATCACAAATATGCCCTTCGAGGGGAAGCTTGACGCCACGCGCATCAAAGGCGGAATACGTCCAGCGGTCGTGCTCGCGTGTCATCACAAACACCGGCCCCGACGTCCAGGTCCCCTTCTGTTTTTCCTCATGGGCCATGACGAGGCGGGCCCCCACCGGTGGCTCGCGCCGGCCCGGCTCAAGGAGCGGTCGCGCGGCGGCATTCGCGAAGAGGGTCCCCTGAAAGCGGTAGCCAGCATGCCCGCCGCTCGGAAAGGCTTCGCCGACCTGATCGGAAGCGTTTCGCGCGTCTTCGGGGAGCGTCGGTTTTGGGGCGTCTGCGGCGCCATCTCCTTGATGTTCCTTTGAAACAGAAGCATCCGAAGCGCGGCCAGAATGGGAAAATCCGACGGGATCCATCGCCGGCGCCGGGCAGGCGAGCAGGGCGGCGCTGACGCCGAGCGCGCCAAGCATCACGGGGAGAGGGCGAAAAAAGAGCGGTCCTCGCACGCTCCGTTTGGTAGCCGGTTTCGCTGTGCCGCGAACGACCAACGAGACCAAACGCCTTCGGATTTCCCCTGTCGATCCGCCCTTCCACGTTGTGCTCGTTGCGCCAGAAATCCCGCCGAACACCGGCAGCGTCGCTCGGCTCTGCGCTGCGACCGGTTCACCGCTTCACTTGGTTCGTCCCCTCGGTTTTTCCCTCGATGAGAAGGCGGTTCGCCGGGCCGGCGTCGACTATTGGCATCTGGTCGATGTCCGCGTTCACGAAAATTTTCAGGCATTTGTAGAGGCGTTCGCGGCGACGCTCCCCGCCGGCGAAATCGTTGCATCACGCATGCATCTGCTGTCGGGGATCGCCGAAAAGAGCTACACGGACGCCGCCTTTCGCGGGGGCGACGCGCTCATCTTCGGCCAGGAGAGCGTTGGGCTCGCGGCGGAATTACTTGCATCCTACAAAGAGCAGACGCTCGGGATCCCGACCGTCCTGCTTTCCGCGCAGGGGTCAGAGGCGGCGAAGGGCGTTCGCAGCTTGAACGTCGCCAATGCGGTGGGAATCGTGCTGTTTGAAGCGCTCCGTCAGGCAGGGGCCTTCTCCCGCGCGACGATGGCGTAGCCGGGCCAATGGCTCGTTGCCGGCCTCCCCGTTCCGGGTATCTTCCTGGCCATGCGCCGAGTTACTTCAAGGAATTTTCGTCGTTTTGCACCGGTCGCGGCTGCGACGGCGCTCGCGATTGCCTCCTGCGCCAAGCGGGATCCTGCGGGAATTACGCTCGCTCTCTCGACAGACGTCGTGGTTCCCGAGGACATCGATGCTGTCGCGCTGGTGTTCACCGATGCGTCTAACGGACGGGTGATCGGCGCCCCGATCGTCCGCGCGGCGGCCCCCTCCGCGGCGGGGAATGTTGTCCGTTTTCCGTCGACCATCACGCTGCAAACGCGCTTTGAAGACGACTCCGCCGGCTTTTCAACGGCCTCCGATCATCGTGTGATCGAAGCGGTACAAATTGCGATTGTTGGCCTTAAAGGTGGAACGGAAACCGGCACCGCGGTCACCCTTCGGCGCATCGTGACATCGATGCCGACCGACGGCGTTCACCTGTTGCGCGTCGCGATCCCTTACCTCGACCTCGGCGGCGCCACCGGGGATTCGAGCCAGCTTGGACTGACTTCCCGCCCGTTTTCCTCGGGAACGCTCACCCCCGCATCGGTGCACCTTGCAAGCTTTGGCATTGGCGGCATTCGGTCGGTCTGCGGCGACGACGAGGACCGCGTCGATGGAGTATGCACACCGATCGGCAAGGTCGAGGGGCAGAGTCTCCCAAGCTTCGACGCGCGCAAGGTCTTCGGCGGTGGGGAGACTGGTACCGACAGCGACGCAAAATGTTTCAAGATTCCTGAGTGTTTTCAAAGCGGAGAACTGCTCACAATCAATCAGGATATCGAGGGCAAAAAGTGCACCGCGATCGCACCGGTCGGCGACTTCACGCTCGCCCTGGTGCGCAAGCCGGGGGCCGCCGGACCGACGACCCCCTCCTGCGTCACGCTAGGCGGCCAAGCGACCTGCCTCGCCCCCCTCGACAGCGGCACCGGCTACAGCTTCGACGGGGGAAGTATTGTTCTTTCCAAAGGAATTTGTGACGCGCTCCGGGAAAAGAGGATCTCTGGCGTCGTCGCTGGGAAGGGGGCCGCCTGCACGAAGACGCCGGAGATCCCCCTCTGCGGGCCGTCCTCAAGTGTGCAGAATACAAGTAATCCCTACCAGGAAGCCGGAGCGCTCCTCGTAGACGCCGCAGCGAGCGATGGTGCAACCGGCGATGGCGGAGCGGGGGATGGCGGCACGCAGCTGCCGAGGGCGCTCCCCCCAGCGACCCGGATCGGAGCTTCGGAAGTCTCGATTTCCGATTTCGTCCACACCGATCTCGGCTACGTCGCCCTCGCTGGCGAACCGCTGGCCGCTGCCAACGCACGCCTCGTACTCCTCAACACGACTGCCGGCGTGGAAAAATCCACCCCTGTATTTAACGCGTGGCCGTCGGGCGCGGTCGCGCTGCCTACCTACGGTCGCATTTTTCCTGCGGCCGGAGTTGTCGGCAAGCTTTCCGACCTTTGGGTTTCCGTAGGGTTGTCGAA
>JAAFHJ010000679.1 GCA_013298325.1 Myxococcales bacterium
GTGCCGACCGATCCGCCTTTACGGATCGGGGCACACCCTCTCCCATCTTTTCTGAATCTATCGGCATCCTCGCCGTTGCGACAAGCCCGTACCGTCCCGGAGGAAGCTGCGCCGCGCACGCGCGACCGACTGCATCGCTTCACGCGAACTCGTTCTCCGATCCAGCGCTTCGCCGGACGGAGACGGAATCACACGCCGAGTTTGCGATCGCCGCGCCCAACTGTTGCGAGTAAGCTCGGGTCCGCGTCGAGAGGTCTCGACCGACCGGAGCACCGATGCGCGACGCCGCATTGTGAAGAATCGATGAACAACGGCTATCCGCCTGGAGGCTACGGCCCTCCTCCCCCTCCGTCGCCCTACGCCCCCCCGCAGCAAATGCAGCCGCCGGGCGGTTTTGGGGCGCCCCCGCCTTTCGGAGCTCCTGGCCTTCCGCTCGCAACGATGGGGCAGACGCCCTGGGGGATCGACCCCGTCACCGGGATCCCATTTTCCGATAAGTCTCGAGTCGTTGCTGGACTTCTCCAGATTTTTTTCGGCCTCTTTGGCGTCGGCCGATTCTACACCGGCCACATCGGGCTTGGCGTCTGCCAGTTTCTCTTTGGGTGGCTCACCTGCGGCATTTGGCCGATGGTCGATGCGATCCTCATGTTTGCGGGGAAGGTAACCGACTCCGAAGGGCGCCCCCTGCGCGAGTGACGGAAGCGGCTTGAAGACCCCGGAGATCGCGGTGATCGGCGGTGGGCCCGCCGGTCTTTCCTGTGCCCTTTCCTACGTCGCGGCCGGCGGAGACCCGCGGGCGATCGTCGTCTATGAACGCGCGCGCTATCCGAGAGAAAAACCGTGCGCTGGCGGCCTCGGGGGGCGCGGTGAGGCGATTCTCTTCGCGCTCGGAGCGATGCCCGACGTCCCCGCGGTCCCGGTGAGCGCGGCATCCCTGCAAGGGCGGTTTGGGTTTCGACGGGTGGAACCTGCACGCAATCTGCCAGGCGGAACGATTGGTCGCGTCGTGCGTCGCGAAGCCTTCGATGGGGCACTCGCGGAATGCGCCCGACGACGCGGCATCCGCATTGAGGAAGGCTGCTCGCTTCTGGCCCTTGAAGAAGGTGCAGAGCACATACATGCAACCTTCACCGATCACACCGGGCTAGAGAAATCGCTGGAGTTCCGTACCGTCGTCGGCGCCGACGGCGTGGGGAGTACCGTCCGAAAAAGTCTCGGCCTCGGGCGCGGCCTCCCCTACGCGCAGGTCGTCGAATGCGACACAGAAACGACCCCCTACGACCGGCCCCGTGACGAACTCCACTTCGACGTCGAGGACCGTCGCTACCACGGCTACGCATGGGACTTCCCGACCCTCGTTGCCGGCGCCCCTGCCGTCTGTCGCGGCGTCTACGTCGTTCGGTGGGACGGCTGCGACGAAGTCGGCGTTCGCGATCCAGGGCCCCTCCTGGAGGAACGCCTCCTGCGCCTCGGGGCGCGCCCGCTTTCCAAGAAACGAAAGCGCTTCGCCGAGCGCGGCTGGCTCCCCGGCACAACCATTTCATCCGCTCGGAGGCTGCTGATCGGCGAAGCGGCAGGCATCGATCCGGTCACCGGAGAGGGCATCGCGCAAGCGCTCGAAAGCGGCTTCGACGCCGGAAAATTCCTAGCGGAACGCCAGTCACCGGCGCGATGGTCGATGCATTTTGCACATTCCCGGCTCGGCCGCGACCTTCGCCTCCGCACGGGCGGACTCGCCCCCTTTTTCGGCCGCTCCCGGGATGCCGTCGAGGCGCTCCTCCTCGCCGACCCGACGCTCCTCGACGCCGCGACACGCCACTTCGCGGGACTCCCCCTAGAACGCGCAGCGACCGCAGCGGCCCTCCTTCGAGGGGCTGCGGCCGCTGCAGAATACAAGCTACGTCGGCGCTAACCGCGAGCGAGCAGTTCGGCAAACCTTCCGAAAAGGTGGCGAGCATCGTGGGGCCCTGGCGATGCCTCCGGGTGATGCTGAACAGAAAATGCGCGCGCGTCCAACAATTCAAGCCCCTCGACGGTGCCGTCGTTGAGATTCGTGTGGGATACACGTACGCCCGCGGGCAGGGACGCCGGATCGACGGCGAAACCGTGGTTCTGCGAGGTAATTTCCACGCGCCCGGTCGTCGCATCGAGGACGGGCTGGTTCGCGCCCCGGTGGCCGAACTTCATCTTGTAGGTCCGTCCGCCGGCGGCGAGAGCAAGGATTTGGTGCCCCAAACAAATGCCAAAGATCGGCTTCTTGCCAAGGAGCGCCGCAACGGTCTCGCGCGCGCCGACGACCGCCGCCGGATCGCCGGGGCCGTTCGTGAGAAAGATCCCGTCGGGATTTAACGCGAGAATGTCGGTGGCGGACGTCGACGCGGGGACGACCGTCACCGCGCACCCCTCGTCGACGAGGTACTCAAGGATGGCGTGCTTGAGCCCGTAGTCGACAGCAACAACATGAAAGCGTTGTTCTTTTGGAGTCCGTCGTTGCCCCGTCGTGACATCGAACGAGGGCCGCGACCATCGGTAGGTCTCAACGGTGCTCAGTTTCGACGCAAGGTCGAGCCCCTCCATGGAAGGGGCCTTCCGGGCGAGATCGAGGCATGCCGCCTCGGAGGTTCCGTCGGTCGCGAGGACGGCGCGACAGCTTCCGTGGGTACGTAGTTGGAGCACCAACTTTCGGGTGTCGACCCCGGAGATCCCCGGGACGCCCGCGGCCGCGAGGTACTCGCTCAGCGAGCGTTCTGATCGGAAATTCGAGGAGTTCCCC
>JAAFHJ010000068.1 GCA_013298325.1 Myxococcales bacterium
CTCGCGCGCCGAATCTTCGATCTCAAGAAGGCACGCCACCAGGTCGGCGGGGAGTTTGTCGACGTAAACTGCGCGACGATCCGCGGCGACGGCGCCATGAGTGCGCTTTTTGGCCATGCAAAAGGCGCATTTACCGGCGCGCAAGGGGCGCGGGACGGTCTCCTTGTACGCGCTGACAAGGGGGTCCTCTTCCTCGATGAGATCGGGGAGCTCGGCCTTGAAGAGCAGGGGATGCTCCTGCGCGCCCTGGAAGAAAAGACCTTTCTCCCCCTCGGCGCCGACAAGCCTCGAAGCTCAGATTTTCAATTGATCTCTGGGACAAATCGCGATTTGGCGGAGGCGGTCGCTGCGGGACTGTTTCGTGAGGACCTCTACGCCCGAATTCGCCTCTGGACGTTTCGTCTCCCGGGCCTCGCCGAGCGCCGGGAAGACCTCGCCCCGAACCTCGAACATGAGCTCGCGCGATGGGTCCAGTCGCGGAAGGCGCCGGTCGTATTTCCCGACGAAGCCAAGCGGCGCTACCTCGCATTTGCGGAAGCAAAAACAAGCGGTTGGACGGGAAATTTTCGTGACCTTTCGGCGAGCGTCGAGCGGCTCGTGACCCTCGCCGAAGGGGGGCGCATCACTGCGGCGCTCGTCGACGAAGAGATCCTCCGCCTCCAAGAGACCTGGCGGACGCCTACGCTCGCCGCGAGCGGTGCCAGTGGGGCGGGAAGCGCTGGAATTGCAAAGGAAGTTGCGCGTGGCGAGCAGCTCTTGAGCCGCGTCCTCGGGGCGGCGGCGGCCCGCGTCGATAGCTTCGATCGCGTCCAACTCGCCCACGTGCTCGCCGTTTGCCTTGAGGCCGACTCCCTCTCGGAGGCGGGGCGCCAGCTTTTTGAGGTCTCGCGGACCGAGCGCGCGACGGTAAACGACGCCGATCGACTCCGAAAATACCTCACAAAATGGGGGATTTCCTTCGATGCGATCAAGCGATCCGCATAAGGGAGCCGCGCCGGAAGACTTATGGTAAGCGCGCTGCCAGCCATGTCCGACGAATCCTCTGCCCTCGCCAGCGACTCCTTCGCCTCCCTCTTTGAAGCCGGCCCGTCCGTCGGTCGGAAGAGCGTTCGCGTTGGTCAAACCCTCGAAGCGACGATTGTTGCCCTTGGAAAGGACAACTGTTTCGTCGCTCTCGACGGCAAGCGCCAGGCGTACATCGCCTCCATTGAACTCCGCGACGAGCAGGGCGAATTCACGGTGAAGGAAGGCGACACGCTCGTCGCCAAGGTCATCGCCGTCGATTCGGCGTCCGGCGATGTCCGCCTCGGAAAGAGCTTCGGCCGTGCGACGAGCGTCGCTCAGTTCGAGGAAGCCCGGAACGCGCGAATCGCCGTTCAGGGCAAAGTCTCCGGCGTTAACAAAGGCGGTATCGAGGTCGATCTCGGCGGCGGCGCTCGCGGCTTCTGCCCGAACAGCCAGACCGGGCCGAAGGGCCTCGATCCGAACACGCTCGTCGGCCAGGAACTCTCCTTCCTCGTCACGGAGATCAAGGAAGGGGGCAAGAGCATCGTCCTCTCGCGCCGCGCCCTGATCCAGGAGGAGGCCCGCGAGGCAAAAGCGCGTGTTCTTGCGAACTTGGAGATCGGTAAGACGGTCAAGGGGACTGTCACCGCGATCCGTGACTTCGGCGCCTTCGTCGATATCGGTGGCCTCGAAGCGCTCATCCCGGCGAGCGAGATGTCCTACGAGCGCCGCCCGGTGAACGAGATCCTGACCGCTGGCGACTCCGTCGAAGCGCAGGTCCTCGCCGTCAAGGAAGACGAAAAGGGGAACCCGAAGGTTTCGCTCAGCCTCAAGGCGCTCCTCCCGGTGCCGGAAGGCTTCACCCCGCCGGCGGCTCGCAGCGCCAACGCCCCGGTAAAGTTCACGATTCACCAGGTTGTCGAAGGGGCAGTCGTCCGCGTCGAGAGCTACGGCCTCTTCGTCCAGGTCGACGGCACCGACGGTCGCCAGGGTCGCGGCCTCGTTCCGGCTGGCGAAACCGGTACCCAGCGCGGCGCCGACCTCAAGAAGCTCTTCCCCGAGGGGACGAAGGTCACCTGCTCGGTCATGGAGACCGGTGACGGCAAGCTGAAGCTTTCGATCCGCGGCGCGAAGAACGCCGCCGAGCGCGCCGACTACGAGAGCCACAAAGGGCAGATGGCCCAAAAGGGCTTCGGCACCCTCGCCGACCTCCTCTCCAAGGTCAAAGTCAAGAAGTGACCCTCGGCGGCTAGCCGTCTCCCGATGCAGAGTGCATGCGATTTTGCGTGCATTCTGCATTCTCGTTTGGACCGGGCTAGATCGCCCTTCGCTCCTGCAAATACAAGCACATGGCTAGCAAGAAGACCGCGCGCAAAGACTCCGCTACCCCGCGAACGACGAAGAAGCAGGCCCAAGGGCGCATCGATCGGCGCTTCTTGCCAGTTCCGACGGCGAACCCGCTCCTCGTCCGCGGCCTCTTCGGCGTCGGCTCGATGGTGCTTGGCGGCGGCTCCTTTGCCTACTTCGGGCGCCGCTACCAGGAGCTCCAGCCGCACCCGTGGGCCTTCTGGATGATGGCGTCCGGCTTTGTCGTCGTCGCGCTCGCCGTCTGGCTCGGGACCTCCTCGGAGACGGCCGTCCGCGTCGGTCCGGCCGGCGTCGCCGAAGACCGGGGTGAGCTCCGTCGCGTGCCGTGGTGGGCCATCGAAAAGGTGACCTACCAGGAGAGTTCAAACGCACTTGTCGTCGCAGGAAAGGATCTTTCCGGCGATCATACGACGCTCGTCATTGGGCTCGCTCCTCACAAGCCGGCTGTTGCACACATCCTTGCGGAAGCGATGGAACGCATCCCGTCGAAGGTCGAAGTACCTGAAGATGTTGCAAAAGAGATCGGCGAGCCCGACCCGTATGCCGGCATGAAAATCCAGGACCCGGTCCGCGTCGTCGGTCGGAAATGCCGGGAAAGTGGGACGACGATTACCGTAGAGACCGACGCGCGCGTTTGTGTGCAATGCGACGCCGTCTACCACCGGGAACACACCCCCGCCGTCTGCGATTGTGGCGCGCGGTTCGCGGCACTCTGAGCTCTTCGGGCGCTCTACAAATCTGTCACTCCCGCGGAAGCCCTTGCTTCGAGGGGGCCTTCGACTAAGCCGGTCGCACCCATGCAGCACCGCTCCGCGCGCGCCCTCTTCGCCAGCCTCGGCCTTGCTTCGCTTGTCGCATGTGGAGCAGCCCCCGAGGGGGCCGGAAGTGGGCAAGCGCCGGTGGAGCCCACCGCCCCGGTGCTCGTGGCCGACAAGGTAAGTGTCGAAACTGTTTCGCTCTTTCAGGCGGTCAAGGGTGACCTGGTTCTCCACGGGGCTGCCGTCGCGAAGCCGCTCCCGGTCGTCGCCGGTCGCGCCGGCCTCGTGCGCGTGTATGTTACAAATGCCACCCCCAAGTCGGTTCGGCTGGCGGTGAGCGCCGTCGCGGTAAACGCCGCCGGTGTTGAAATCGCGCGGGGCGTCGCCTCTCACAGCGTTGGCACCGGGGCTCCGCGTGACGACGTCCCTTCGAGTTTCTTCGATATTGCGCTGCCAGAAACTGGGTTTGTGGTCGGCGGAGGTATCCGCATTGAAGTGCGCGAGGTAACGAGCCTCGGCGCGCCGACGACGGCTGAGCCACTGGTCTACCCCGCCGCGTCGGAGTCTCCGATTTTGCTTCCGATTCAGCGAGCGACGGCCAACCTGGAAGTGCGCTTCGTGCCGGTCCGTTATACGGCGGAGGGGCAAAATCTCTTGCCGGAAGTGAGCACGGAAGGCCTCGAAGCTTACCGGCAGACACTCCTCGCCATGTATCCGGTTTCTACCGTACATGTTGCGATGCGCGCGGCCGGGGAAGTCACTTGGGACCAGCCGATCGCCGCCAACGGCGACGGGTGGAGCGAGGCGCTCGGGGCGGTGCTCGAGGCGCGCCAGAAGGATGCCGCGGCCGACGACGTCTATTACGTCGGCCTCTTTCGGAGCCGGACCGAGTTTGGAAGTTACTGCCGCGGTGGGTGCGTGCTTGGCCTCGCTGCCGGAATTCCCGGCCCCCGCGACGCAGAAGAGCGCGCCGCCCTTGCCGTCGGCTTCGACCCGGTCAACGGCGCCGAGACGGTCGCCCACGAGCTCGGTCACGTTCACGGCCGCAGGCACTCCCCGTGCGGCGGCGCCGCGGGACCCGATCGTAGTTATCCAAACAAAGACGGGTCTTTGGACGCGATCGGTTGGGACTCTCGCGACGGTAGCTTCTACGAGAGCGGCTACGACTTCATGGGGTACTGCAACCCCAGCTGGGTCTCCGCCTTCACGTGGCGCGCCCTCGCCGATCGCGTCGACGCGATCAGCGCGCTCTCCGTCGCAACCCCGAGCGGACCGACCGTCCCCGCCGGCGGCAACGGCCTCGTGCGCCCCGGAAGTCGTGTGATGCCCTACCGAATGATCCACGTCGACGGGCAGGGGGGCTTGCGCGCCGGTGCCGCAACGACACGCCGCGGAATGCCGGAAGGGGACGCGGTCACCCTCCGCGCCGCCGATGGAACGACCTTGACCGGCGCCTACTACGGCTACGACGAGATTCCCGGGGGCTACCTGCTCGTTCCAAACGTGCGTAACTCCCGAGAAACCTTCGTGATTGACCAGGGGGCCGGCCTCGTCAGGACCGGCGCCACCGTCACCTTCTGAGAGCGACGGCTCTAGCGCTTGCGGCGCGGGCGGCTGTGGGACGTCGGGATCACGACTTCCCGGGGGCGGGACGCCTTTTGGGGCTCTTCGCGCCGGTAGGATCCGGGGGCGCTTGCCGAGGCGCCGACCGGCGCAGACTCGCGGCGAAAGCTCTCCGTCGGTGCGAGCTTGGCGCGCTGCCCTTCGCCCCATTTCCGGAGGCGTGCCGCGTAGCCGGGGTCTTTCCCCTTCGCAACGAGCTCAATTTCCAAGAGATCGATCGCCGGGCCGAACCACTCGCTTGCGACGATCCGCCGGAGGAGGCGCTCATCGCCCCGTTCCAGGCGCGGCAGCGCGGGGAGGAGGCGGCGGAGGCCGTCGGCGACGCGGCGGGGGAGGAATCGTTTGAGCACCAACGGTTCGAGGAATTCGCCAATCTCTGCGGAAGGATCCTTCGCGCCGTTGGTCGCCTCGCGGATCGGCTCGATGAGGAGCGCTGCCCAGAGGACGAGGTCGTCGAAGGCGGCCGAAGCGGTGTCGAGATCGCCGCTCTTCTTGCGCGCATCGAGGTGACGCATCCGCCGGAAGAAGCGCGTCCCGCCACCGGTAGTACCGGCGTCGTCGTCGAGAAACGCAGCAAGATCGGGAAGAAGGACCGCCATCGCGCCGAGCTCCCAAAGGAGCCACATCGAGCGGTGGGCGGCGCCCCCACGGAGGAGGCGCAGGATCTCTTCGGAGACCCGTGGTGGGGCTGCGCGTTCGAGGTCGTGGCGGGTCTGAACGAGGGCGTCGTAGACCTCCGGCGTAAGACCGAGATCGAGGCGCGCCGCGAATTTTACCGCGCGGAGAATGCGGACCGGGTCTTCCCGGAAGCGCACGGCCGGCTCGCCGATGGTGCGTATGGCGCGGGCTTCGACGTCTGCCATGCCGCCGCACCAATCGAGGACCTGACGACGCTCCAAGTCGTAAAAGAGCGCATTCATGGTGAAATCCCGGCGCCGCGCGTCTTCGGGGGCGTCGCCGAAGGCGTTGTCGTCGCGGATGAGGACGTCTTCTTCGCCGTCTTCGCTGCTCAGGCCACCGCCGGGATTTCGGCGGAAGGTCGCGACTTCAATGACTTTATCGGAACCGAAACGGACGTGGGCCAGGCGGAAACGGCGCCCGATGATGCGGCAATTCCGGAAGAGGCTGCGGACGTCTTCTGGGCGGGCGCTTGTCGCGATGTCGAAGTCTTTCGGGCGTGCGCCGAGGAGGAGATCGCGCACGCAGCCGCCGACCAAATAGGCTTCAAAGCCGCGCTGTTCGAGGCGACGAACCACCTTGGCGGCGTCTTCGTCGATGAGGCTGTCGTCGAGGGGGGCATCGTGGCGGGTGAGGCCGGTGTTGCCATGGCGCTCGCCGTTGGGGGCCCGACGGATCGGCGCCGTTTCCACGCGCGGTTCTGGGCTGCGGGCGGGGCGGTCGATGCGATCGGCGCCGCGCCGGAAGGGGTCGATGCTGCCGCGGGGCGCTGGTTCGGCGCTGCGGGGGGCCGGGGAAGGCTCGCTCTCCTCGAAGCGGAAGGAGGGGAGTTCGGGAAGCTCGGGCGAGCCCGGTCGGCGGTCGCGAGGTCGGGGCATAAATTCAGGAGGGGCGTAAAGGCCCAAAATTCTGTCAGAAATGCGTGCTCGGCAGCGGGCTCTACCTCAAACCGCCCTGCAGGACGGGGGAAGGGTGCGAAAGCCGGAGGCACTGGGGGCCGTCGAACCAAAGCGGGAGACGGCGGAGAGGCGGAGCAGCGCGACCGAGATCGCTTTGCAACAGGAAGAGACTAGCAGGATTGGGAATTGCGCAACATGACTTCCGTCGTTGTCGCCATCGCGATACCGTTTGCGGGCGTCCGGCGTTCGGACGCTGTCGCTTTGTTCTCCGATCCGGCGCTTCGCCGGGCGGAGACGAACTTGTTCCTCGATCCGCGCGAGCGGGCGAGGACGAAGTTGTTGGAAACCGATGCCGCTCGAGCCCGCCCGACTCGCCGATTTTCAGCTTCTCGGCCCGATTGGGAAGGGGGCGACATCGCACGTTTACGACGCGATCCATCGCGCGACGGGGCGACCGGTCGCGATCAAGACGTTGCAGATTGCATCGAGCGACGACCACCACGAAATCGCCGAGCGCTTCGCCCGCGAGGCGCTCGTCGTCGCGAACGTTCGATCGCGCTATGTTGGGCAAATTCTAGGGTTTGGTTTCGACCGATCCCAGCCGTTTTTGGTGCTTGAGCGTCTTCGCGGCGAGACGATCGACAGCCTCCTCCGGCGGGAGCGCGTCGTGCCTGTGCGCCAGGGGCTCGCCTGGATGGCCGAGCTCATGGCCGGTCTCGCCGACTGCCACGCGGTCGGCGTGATTCACCGCGATATCAAGCCGGCAAACGTCTTCCTCGTCCACAGCCCGAACGAGCCCCCCTACGCGAAGGTTATCGATTTTGGGGTCGCCCGCACCGATCGCGGGATGGAAGATCTGACGAGCGCCCAGCACCTCCTCGGGAGCGTCGGCTACATGGCGCCCGAGCAGTTCTTGACGGCGCTCGGCGTCGGCCCCAACGCCGACATCTACGCGGTCGGTGTGACGATTTTTCGCTGCTTTTCCGGACGTTTGCCGTTTATTAGCAAGAACGTCCACGACGTCATTCGGCGGAAGATGGAGCAGGAAGCGCCGCCCCTTTCGTCGGTGCCCGACGCGCCGCGACTTCCGCCCCTCGATGCATTTCTCGGTCGTGCGCTTGCACGCGATCCCCACCTCCGCTTCCGTACTGTGCGGGAAATGCTCGATTCCTGGGGGGCGATGCGCCGCGCGATCGATGCGATGGCGCTCCTCGGGCCGCCGCGGCCTTCGCTCCACGAAATCCAAGAAGAGGTGATGACCTCGGACGCGATCTCCGTTTCCGATCTCATCTCGGTGCTCTCCGATCCGCGCCCGTCGAGCACGACGGGGGCTGAGCCGGTCACCCAGCGTAAGCCTTCGGAACCCCCAAGAATTTTGGTCCCGTTCACGGGCGATCCGACGACAAATCCCCCTTCCGAGACCTTCTCGGTGCCGGTTCCCAGCTTCGCGTCGACCGCCGAGAACCCGTTCTCCGATCCGGCGTCTCGCCGGGCAGAGACAAATGCGTCCGTCGTGCCACCGCTTTCGGCGTCGAATATGCCGCCAACACCGCGAATTCGAAGGGTTTCCGCGACTACGCTTGCGAGCCCAGCGGCCCCCGTCGACTTGCGCCCGGTGCCGCCGCCGGCCCCCGCGCCGCGCCTCGGCGCCCTTGGCTTGGCCACACTCCGCTCGTCGCCGCCGCTCTCGACGAAGCCCGCGGCTCGCCCCCTTCGTGAGGACGACGGTCCGACCCAGACCTACGACCGCGACGAGCTCGACCGGCTTGTCGGTGGCCGCGAAGCGGGAAACGGCGCGGAGTTCCCTGCCGACGCGCCTCACGACACCGAGCCGCCGACTCGCCAGTAGGGTTTTGCGCGGGGAGTGCCCGTAAAATAACTAGATAAATCGGTAAGATCGTCGCGTGCGCCGCTCGCCGAAACGACCGCCAACGCAGGAAGTATGCCGAAGGCGAGGATCGATCGTTGACGCGTTGCTTCGGCTGATTAGGTTGCGCGCACAAACGACGGGCCCGGAACCGGCGGTTGGGATTTCCCCGCCGCCACGTCCTCGCAAAGTTCGGTCTTCGGCCGACGCGCGGTTCATCCCTAAGCCGCGAGGGGGCTCGTCGATGGTCACGGTTCCGCGGCGCCGTCGCGGTTACCCCCACAGCGACAAAGCGGACGTTTCGTCCGCACTTTCGGAGGCATCAATCATGGGAAAGATCATCGGTATCGACCTCGGGACGACGAACAGCGTTGTTGCGATCATGGAAGGGCGCGAGCCGAAGGTGATCGTCAACGAAGAGGGCGCCCGCACGACCCCCAGCGTCGTGGCGTGGGATGACAAAGGCGAAATCCTCGTCGGTCAAATCGCGAAGCGCCAGGCGGTGACGAACCCGGAAAACACGATCTTTTCGGCGAAGCGCTTTATCGGGAAGAAGTTCGATGAAGTCGGCTCCGAGCTGAAGCGCGTCCCCTACAAGATTTCGCGCGCCTCCAACGGCGACTCCGGTTTTGACATCCGCGGCAAGCAGCTTTCTCCGCCGGAAGTGAGCGCCAAGGTCCTCCAGAAGCTCAAGAAGGCGGCGGAAGACTTCCTCGGCGAGAAGGTCACCGAAGCGGTCATCACCGTCCCCGCCTACTTCAACGACGCCCAGCGCCAGGCGACGAAAGACGCCGGCCGCATCGCCGGTCTCGACGTCAAGCGCATCGTCAACGAGCCGACGGCAGCGGCGCTCGCCTACGGCCTCGACAAGAAGAAGGACGAAGTCATCGCCGTCTACGACTTCGGCGGCGGCACCTTCGACATCTCGATCCTCGAGGTGAGCGAAAATATGGTGCAGGTCATCTCGACGAACGGCGATACCCACCTCGGTGGCGACGACGTCGACGACATGATCATCGATTGGATGATCGCCGAATTCAAGAAGTCCTCCGGGGTCGATCTTGCGAATGACAAGATGGCGCTCCAGCGTTTGAAGGAAGCGAGCGAGAAGGCCAAGATCGAACTCTCTTCGATGCAAGAGACCCAGATCAACCTCCCGTACATCACCGTCGGCGCCGGCGGTCCGGTCCACCTCGACCTCCGCCTCTCCCGCGCGAAGTTCGAGCAGATGATCGCGCCGCTCATCGAGCGCACCATGGAGCCGGTCAAGAAGGCGCTCAGCGACGCGAAGAAGGGCCCGGACGGCATCAACGAGGTCATCCTCGTCGGCGGCTCGACCCGAATCCCGCTCGTCAAGGAGACCGTCAAGAAGTTCTTCGGCAAGGACCCGCACCAGGGCGTGAACCCCGACGAAGTCGTCGCCATCGGCGCGGCGGTCCAGGCGGGCGTCCTCTCCGGTCAGGTCAAGGACATGGTCCTCCTCGACGTCACCCCGCTCTCCCTCGGCGTCGAGACGCTCGGCGGCGTGACCACGGTCATGATCCCGCGCAACACGACGATCCCGACCCAGCGCAAGGAGGTCTTCTCGACGGCGGCCGACAACCAGCCGAGCGTCGAAATCCACATCCTCCAGGGGGAGCGCACCGAAGCCCGCTACAACCGCAGCCTCGGCAAGTTCCACCTCGAAGGGATCATGCCGGCGCCCCGCGGCGTCCCGCAGATCGAGGTCACCTACGACATCGACGCGAACGGCCTCATCAGCGTTTCGGCGCGGGACAAGGCGACGAACAAGGAAATCTCGAAGCGCATTGAAGCCGGTTCCGGCCTCACCGAGGCGGAGATCCAGAAGATGGTCTCCGAAGCGGCCGCCCACGAGGAAGAAGACAAGGCGAAGCGCGAGTCGGTCGAGCGCCGTAACAAGCTGGATTCGCTCTGCTATCAGCTTGAGAAGCAAATCTCCGAGAACAAGGACAAGCTCCCCGGTGAGCAGGTCACGTCCCTCGAAGCGCTCATCAAGGAAGGTCGCGAAGCGATCGAGAAGCAGGATGACGCCGTGATCACGAGCGTCCTCGAGCGCCTCGAAGCGCAGGCCCACAAGATGGCCGAAGCGGTCTACGGCGCCAACGGCGCAGGCGCTCCGGGCGCAGCCGCTCCGGGCCCCGAGGCCGGTGCCGCGCCGGGTGGCAAGGGGAATGTCGTCGACGCCGAGTTCGAAGAAGGCTCCCCCTGAGCGTTCCTGAGCGCTCGCCCGGCTGCGTTGCCGGGTGAAAACAAAGAGACCCTCGGTCCCGCACGGGATCGGGGGTTTCCTTTTTGGCCCCCTGTCGAAGTGGGCCCGCCGTCTCTCGCGACGCCGCTCCCAGGGAATTCGCTGGCGGTCGCGAACGGACGGGCCCCCCGATTCCGGGGGGAAATGCGCGGATCCTGGGCAAAACACGGGGAACCGTGCGACCATCGCCGGTCATGACGAGGCTTGCTCCGGGGACCGCGATTGGCGACGACTTTGTGATCGAGCGCGCGCTCTCGGAAGGGGGTATGGGGGCCGTCTACGTCGCGATGCAGCGCTCCACCGGCGTCTCCCGCGCCGTGAAGACGATGCACGGCGAGCTCCTCGGCGACGAGCGCCTCCGCGCACGCTTCGTGGAAGAGGCGCGCCTCGCCGCCACCATCCCGAGCGACCATGTGGTGAAGGTCCTCGGGGCCGGCTGGGACAGCCACCTCGGGCTCCCGTGGCTCGCGATGGAGCTCCTTCCCGGCAAGCCGCTGACGACGGTGCTTGAACAGATTGCACCCTTTTCTCCGGCACTTACTGAAAAAGTCCTTGAGCAGGCTTGCCACGGCCTCGGGGCGGCGGCGGCGCTCGGGATCACGCACCGTGACGTGAAGCCCGACAACCTCTTCGTGAGCCCGTCGAACACCGTCGGCCTCCCGTTTGTGCTGAAAGTCCTCGATTTCGGCATCGCCAAACAGACGCTCGGCACCGGTCCGAAGTCGACGCAGGTCGTCGGCACCCCGTTTTGGCTCGCCCCCGAGCAGACCGACACCCGCCCGCGCATCTCACCGGCGACCGACGTCTGGCCAATCGGGCTCATCGCCTTCGCGTGCCTCACCGGGAAGAACTTCTGGCACACCGCCTACGAGCCGGAGGCTTCCATGCAGGCCTTCCTCCGTGAGCTGGTTATCGATGAAATTCCAGCCGCTTCCGTGCGTGCCGCCGAGAGCGACGCCTCGGTCCCTGGCTGGTTCGACGGCTGGTTTTCCCGCTGCGTCGCCCGCGATCCGGCCGCCCGATTTGCCGACGCGCGTGAGGCCTTCGCCGCCTTCGCCGCCGCCCGGGAAGCCTCTGGCGATCACTCGGTGGTCGCTGCCAGCGAGACGGCCCGCTTCCTCGCCGCGCTAGCTGGCGCGCCGGTACCTGCCGCCGTCCCCGTGACCGCCTACGCGACGCCGCCGCGTGCGGAGCCGGCCAGCCCCGCACCACCGATCGCGCCTCTCGCGCCTCTGCCGACCGCGCCTCGCACCGAATTCGGCCCGGTCGCCACGGAAGTTCCGCGTGCAGGCGTTCGCCCATCTGGCGTCTCGCCCGCGCCTTCGAAGCCTTCGCGATCGCTTGGTATTTTGGCCGTTCCTGCGCTCCTGCTCGGCCTCGGGATCGCCTACGCCGCCTGGCCGAAACCGGCCCCGGTTTCGGAGGTTGCGCCGGTCGCCAGCGCCACGGCGACGACGTCGTTCTCCGGGAGCTACGCCAAGGCGGCCGTCGCGGCGATGAGCGCCCAAGACTCCGCAGAACCGGTCGATCCCGCAGCGCCCACCCCCTCGAACGACCTTGGGAACCTCGCGCGCGCGAGCGCACCGACGACCGCTGCGGCCCCCGCGCCGAAGGCCTCGGAGAGCGTCTCCGACAGGCTCGATCGCCTCCTGATTGACACGACCGCCGGCGGTTACACCTGCACCGTCGGCGCCGAGGCGCCCGTGCCCTGCTCACTCAAAAAATTCGGCAAATCCTACACGTTGATCATGCAGGAGCGCGGTCGCTACTTCTCGGGCGCGGCGACGCCGGCCGGCGAAACCTTGATGACTTTCAAGGGGATCTACATGGACAAATCCGACCCAACGAAGGACATGCAGGCCTCCGGCGACCTGCTGAAGGTGGGGAAGGGGTGGTACCTGCCGGCGACCAACCTCACCCCCGCCCTCCGTTTGAGCCGCTGACGCCTCAGAGCGCCGATTTTCCGTCGCGTTTGACGGCGGTGAGGTGGCGGAGGTCGCCGGTGATCGTCCGGGAGAAGTCGCTGCCGCTGACGGCCTTCTTGCCGTTCTTGGTCACGTCGGTCTTGATCTCCCCATAGAACTCGATCTCATCGCCCGCTTTGAAGGCGAAGCCCGGGGGGAGTTCGCTCACGGCGATGGTCGCTTTGAGGTGGAAGGAATCCTTCCCCTCTTTGCAGTTCATGTCGTGGGTGAACTTGCCGTCCGAGTTGATGCCGTTGATCTTCCCCTTCGTGCAGGCGTAGTCGAAGTGGGAGACCTCTTCTTTCGCAATTTCAAGGCCGGTTGCCGTGACCTTCACGACTTTGAAGCCGTCGAGGGTCGCGATTTTCAGTCCCGATTTGTCGTAGTCGGCCCCTTCGACGCGCTGGATGTGCGGGATCCGAATCCCATTCGGCAATTCGAGCTTCGCCGAGCCCTCCGTGCGGAGCGTCTCTTCCTTCTTGCGGAGGGTCTTCTGGACCTCCTCTTTCGTCACTTCCGGCCACTTTACGCCGCGGTGCTGCTGGTCGGTCTGGACGACGATCGGCAGCTTGACGAGCGTCGGCGTGCCGCGCTCGGCCGCCTGGGCGCAGTAGGTGTCCTTCTCGAAGGCGTCGTCGCTCGAGAAGGCGCGCCCCTCTTTTGCGAGGCGCGGTGAGGCAAAAACCTCGGAAAATGCGCGGTTTGCCGTCGTCGTGAAGTTGTGGGTGGAGCCCTTCTGGTAGGCGACCGCCGCCGCCGCGACCTCAAAGCCGAAGCCGACGTCCCCCTGGATGCGGAAGCTGTCCTTGGTCGCGCCGAGCTTCGCGTCGATGCGGGCCGCCTGGACCTTCTTCGCGAGCTCGACGAAGCCCTTCGAGGCGACGTACCAGTTCGGCTCCTTTGCGAGCTTGTCGAGCTCGGGGCGGAACTGGGCGGCGATCTTCGCGTCGGCCGCGCGGAACGCCGCGTAATCTTTGCCACAAGCGTCGATCCAGGTGCGGTTCGCGGCCGCCTGGAGGGCGAGGGCGGCGTTCTCTTCGGCGTTCGTCCAGTCGGTGTTCTTCCAGCCGACGATCCAGGCCGGATCGGGGTTCTGGGCGGTGCCGAAGCCCTTCTTGTCGACCTTCGCGTCGGTGACGAGCGTGAGCGGCTTGCCGTAGGCCTTTTCGAGGGCGGCGGCGTCGGTGAAGGTCCAGCCGGTGTAGAGGCGCTTGGCGTCTTCGGTGCCGCCGGCGTGGGCGAGCGACGGGGCTGCGGAACCGGCGATGGCGAGGGCGAGGGCGATGCGCGAGGCGGTCTTCATGGGGCGCAGCTTTAGCCCCGCTCGCGGCTCGCGGCGCGTCAAAGCAGGTCAAAACGCTTAAGGATCATCGCGTGCCAGTTCGCAACTGGCTCATCCGAGGTCGGCGATGAGCGCGTCGATGAGCGCGTTCACCGTCTTGTGCTGGAGGT
>JAAFHJ010000680.1 GCA_013298325.1 Myxococcales bacterium
GCGAGCCCAAGCGAGGGCTGGACCATCGGAAAGCCCTGAAAGCGCTGGCGATTCGGGATCCCGTCGACGACGAGCGCCATCGTGCTCGGCGATCCCTTCGCCTGCCAGACGACCCGGCAGGGGAGAACATACTCGACGCCGGCAACGGCATCGGTCACGCGGACGAGCACTTCGCGACCGACGGGGATCAGGTCGGCCGACGAGAGCACGAGGGCGCCGGCGGTTACCCGGAGGATCTCGCCGCGGGAGACGCCCCCTTCGGCGAAGACCTGCGCGGGGAGCGGCACCTCTTTGCGTTTGACAGTGCCAGGCGCCGGGATCTCGACGTCGTTGCCGACCATCGCGAGAAGCGCCAAAAGTTCGCGGCGTTCCGAGGCGTCGAGCGGTTCGGCGGCGCGGGCGAGTCGCCCAGAGAGGGCCCAGAAACGGACGAGGACGTCGAGCTTTTCGAGCATGGCAACCCTCCACAAGGACCGAGAACCGAGCACCTGGAAGACCTGGCAGCTGCGCGTCCGCCCGGAACCGCCGAAGGCGGTGAGGAAACGGCGCGCAGGATTGCAAGTACTCAGCAGTCAACGTGCCAGTTACCGAGAAGCTTTCGTCGGCGCGTATGGGCAACGTAAAGTTTCATGGAGCCCCGGGATACGCAGACATTTCGGCGTTTTCGCCCCTTCGCGGGAGGCCGCTTTCTCCGGGGTGGGCGCCGCACTACGCACACCGATCGAACGCGTCCAGGGCGTCTGTGTCAGAGGCGGAACTCAGAACGTCCGTGAGAGCGCTTCGCCGCGGGCGACGGTCGCCGCCTCTTCCGGGTTCAGATCCCAGTGGAGCTCCTGGTTCCCTTCGGCGCCGGCAAAACGGAGCCCGAACCACTTCGCCTTCGGGGAGACGGTCGGCTGGTGGTCGCCGACGGTCACCGGGAACTTGATGCGGAACACCTGGCGCCAGACGGTCGTGTACGGGAAATAGCGCTGTTCGAGCGCCCCCGGGCGCGGGATCGGCTCGATGGAGGCGGGGGCCGTTTCGTCCCCTTGGTCGTCCACAAGGCGCACGACCCAGGAGGAATTCGGCTTCGCCAGATCGGTCCAGCGGGGCTTCGTCCCGTAAAGGGCGACGTAAAAGCGATGGACATCGCGGGTTTCCGCGAGGGAGCTGTCGAGGAGCGTGCGCCGCTGGTCGATGGTGAGGCGGTAGTCCTCCGCGTACTTCACGACGTAGGCCCAGCGGAAATCCCAGGCTTCGTAGGTCGCCGTCACCGTGAGGAGATCGTCCAGGTCGGAAAGCGATAGGAGGCTCTTCGACCGCGTCCAACGGTTGAGAACCCCTGGATAATCGGCCGCCACATACTCGCGGGGGCCGTGGGCGACGGAGACCGTCGGATCGGCGCACCCGACGGCACCCAACGCGACGACCAGCATCCCTCCAGCTATCCACGAACGAGCGTGCATGACGGAGGACTTATCGCACTTTTTCGGCGGGGAGGAACAAACGGCGCGCGCCGTCACATCCCCGCGAGGAGTTCGATGAGGAAGGGCGCCGTCGCCATGAGCTCCTGGGTCTTCATGCGATCGGCGAGGAGGATCGTCGCGCCGCCGGGCCCTGCATGCACGGCGACCGGGCATTTGCCGGCGCCGAGGACCTGCTCGGGGAAGAGGAACCCACCGACGGCGAGGCTGTCGTCGCCGACGGTCACCGAGCCGACCGCGAGCAGCACGAGGCCGGGGACGCGGGCGCCGGCGTCGACGATGAGCTCGCCGGCGGCGTAGGGCTTCACTTCGAGTTGATCGAAGAACGGCGCGAGGAGCGAGCTGTCGACGCGCTGGCCGAGGGGGCCGACGGTGAGGCCGGCGCGGGCCTGGACCGGATCGGCCTTCTCGCGGAGTTCGTCTTCGACCCAGCTGCAGCTGGCGAGCGCCTCGGTGACCGCGTCCGCTTCCCAAAGGGCGACGGTTGCCCCCTCTTCGGTTGCAAATACGCGGAGTTCGTTCGCCGGCTGCATGGTGCCGTAGCCGAGGAGCACTTCGCCAGCCGCGAGCGCGTGGATCGGTGCGTCGACCGCTTCCGCGGTGACGTCGACGGAACCGGCAACAATGTAGCCGAGCGCGCCGAGGGGGACCGACTCCCCCTCCTGGAGGCTCACGACGGCAGCCCGCGCGGCAAGGCGATCGCGGACGTCGTCGGGGAGGTCGGTGAACGCTTCGACGCCGGCCAAATCGACGGCGGGGGCGCTCGTCCGTTCGCCAGCCTCTTCGACCGGCTCTTCGACGGCGACGGCAGGCTCTTCGACGGGCTCTTCTGCCGATTCTTCGACAGCGATTTCAACCCCTTCGGCCGGAGTCGCGCCACCTTCGACCGACACCGGATCGAGGGAGACCGGTTCCAGCGACACCGGCTCCAAGGAGACCGGCTCCAGCGACGTCGGCCCCTCTTCGATCACCGGCTCCCCAAGGGAGAGCGGCGCGAGGGAGGCGACCGGTTCCTCGTCGTCCGCCTCGGTGACGGCGACCGGCGGCATCGTCGGCCGCTCCATGGCGAGCGCCGCGGAGGCCGGTGAGGCGGTCGGCTGGGGGGTGCGATCGTCGTCGTCGAGATCGACCTCGGCCTCTTCGGAAGCGGCGGCGGTAATCGCCTGCGCGCGCGCTTCGGGCACCGGCGGCGCTTGTGGCATCGGCGGCATCGGCGGCGGTGCAGGACGCGCACCCGGCAACGGAGGAACTCCCGGACGAGCGGCACCCGGCAACGGAGGGACTCCCGGACGGGCGGCACC
>JAAFHJ010000681.1 GCA_013298325.1 Myxococcales bacterium
CTTCGTTCGGCAAGGTGCCGCTCTCGGAGCTGTTTGATACGGGGCTCTTCGACTTCGAAAAGGCGGCCGACGCCCCCGGGTGGCTCGCCGAGCTTCGCGGCACACACAAACCGGAATCGGAGACCTACGGCGTCACCAGTTTCGTCTACCGAAACGAGCGACTCTTTCACCCCGAGCGGCTTGACGCGCTTCTCGCTTCTGATGCTTTTTGGCCGGGAATTCTCCGTTCGAAGGGCTTCTTTCGGATCGCATCGCGACCGGAGGAGATCGGGATTTGGTCCCAGGCAGGTGCGACGGCAAGCGCCGAATTCGCCGACGAAGGTGACCCTTCCGACTTTGCGCAAGAGCTTGTGTTTATCGGTGTTTCGCTTCAAGAAGCAAAGCTCCGTTCCGCCCTCGATGGCGCGCTCGTTACCGACGCCGAAGCGACCCTCGCGCCGGCTGCCTTCGCCGATCCTTTCCTTGAAGAAACTCTCTGAGGTCCCCATGATCCGCATCCGCACGTCGCTTTTCGCCGCCTCCTCGCTCGTCCTCGCCTCGCTCGCTTCCGTCGCCTGCTCGTCGGACAGCGCTTCGAACACCACGAGCGCGCCGCTGATCATCACTGCGAGCGGCGAAGCGCTTGGCCAGGAAGGCTTCGATTTTCCCGGCGCCGCCGACGAGCCGTCTTTTGGGGACGGATGGGCGGTCAAGTTTGAACATTTCTACGCCGGAATCGCCGACGTTACGTTGTCTCGCGATCCCGATAAGAACCCGAAAGATCAATCGGTCTACGGGGCCGACGTCGCCAAGCTCGCCGGTCCCTGGATTGTCGATCTCACGCCCGGCGGCCCGGTCAAAGGGAAGAGCGGCGAGGGGACCGTGGAACTCGGGCGCATTCCGAACCTGAATTTGGCTGGTAATTCAGCATTCTCAACGACGGAGAAGTACGCGCTCGGCTATTCGTTTGCCATCCCCACCGATGCGGCAACCAAGGTTTCCGTCGGCGCAAACGACGCGAACGTCGCCGAAATGAAGGCGAAGAAGTATGCGATCCTCTACGTCGGTACGGCGACCTTCAAGGGGGATTCCTCGTGTGCGCCGGTCGCCGATGATCCCGGATTGAAAGGCCTCCCGAAGGTCGTTCACTTTAAGTTCGGGTTTACGGCCACTCCTCACTTTGAAAACTGCCAGAACCCTGATCTCGGTGAGGCGGAAGACGGAAGTCCGCGCGGCATTCAGTTCAAGGAGAGCGGCGATACGGTCGCTCAGCTGACCATCCACGGCGACCACCCGTTCTGGAACGCCAACAAGGAAGACGCGCCACTTGCCTTCGATGCGCTGGCGTACGCGGCGCTCGTGAAGGGGAAGGGGACCGCCGAAAATCCGTTGCTTCTTGAGGACTTGGCCGGAGTTCCGTTCGCCCCTGTCCGCCTCAACGGCAAGGGCATTCCGACGCGCGTCTGCGGCGGCGCGCCGAACGCGTCCGAGCTCTCCTACGACCCGAACGGCGGCACCTTTGCCGACTTGAAGGCCTTCATGGAGCACCTTCAGGAGTCCCAAGGGCACCTCAACGCGGATGGCCTCTGTGCCGGGCACAGCCATTGACGAGCCGGTAGGGGATCGCCGGTCGCGAACGGACGGGCCCCGCGTCCTCGGCGACCTCGCCCCGCTCGCGCGCCTAAAGGACCCTTCCGCGAGCGCGGTCCGCGTCCGACGCACCGTCCCGCTGCCGCTGACTCGCGCGCTTGCCGCTTGGGTGACGGCAGCGCCGGCGAGCATCGACCGCTTCCTCCACGCAAACGCGCCGGTTCCTGACGATCTCTTTGCCGGGATCGCCCTCCCGAAGTCCGCCGTCGACGCGCTGCTGAGCGACGTACGTGCGCTCGTGGCGGTCCTCCTTCAACACGCGAGTTTGCCCTACGTTCGCGTTGTCTTTGAGGCGGTTCGCGACGACAAGTGTCGGAAATTTCACGCCGATTACGTGCATCTCCGCTTCGCGACGAGCTACCTCGGACCGGGCACCGAGTGGCGCCCCGGCGGCGCGGAAGACGGTCTCGTCGTCCGTTTGAAACCGGGGGATGTTTTGGCAATGAAAGGGGCTTTGTTCGTCGGGAACGAGGGCGCCCCCATCGGCGCCGATCGCGCCGCCGTCCATCGGTCGCCACCGATCGCCGGCAGCGGCCAGGTGCGCGTGTTTCTTTCCCTTACGGCGAGTCCGACCTTCGGCCTCGTCTGAAAGCTCGAGGATCCGATGGCCGGCGCCCGTGCGGAGGCGCGCGAAGCAGACCCTAAAGGCCAAGGACGATCGCTGCGCCGCCCTCGTCGCCCAGCGGGAGCGCTGCGAGGCCCGCTGCAGCGACGCGTCCGGCTTCTTCACCAACCACGCCAACGACGAAGCTGCCCTCGACTGCGATGAGCGCTGCGCGAAGATCACCGCGGGGTGTGAGTAGAAAGGAGGGGCTGCGAAGCCCCTCTTTTTTAGCCCTTCGATGTCCCGATCCCCCCTGGCCCAGGCCAGGCAAATTCGACCGGGGCCACCCCCTACCTGCCTCTGAACGGCCAGATTTGCTGAAAATTCGAGTTGGCATGCGCAGTGGGGGGCGGCGGGGATGTCCTATGCCCACCAGTACCTCCCCGGAACCTTCTACGAAGTCACGCGGCGCTGCGTCGACCGCGCCCACAAATTCACGCCGAACTACGACCGGGGCGGGAAGTATTCGTCCAGCGTCGAACAGCTCTACAAATACGCGACGGCACGCTACGCGGAGGCGTACGGCATCGAGG
>JAAFHJ010000682.1 GCA_013298325.1 Myxococcales bacterium
AAGGACCTTGAAACATGCATGGTTGAAGACTCCGCTTCCGGGGTTGAGCACGGGTCGTTGGCGCCGCCCCACGCGGCGCATTCGGGCCGGGGAGACCCGCCTCGCACACTTTCCCTTGGCTCTCCGGGCGCGCATCTTCGATACTCACGCCATGCGAACGTCCGTCCTTTCTTCCGTCGCCCTTGCCCTCGCCCTTCCGCTCACCGTCGCCGCCTGCGGTGGTGACGACGCCGTCGCCAAGTATTCGACTTCTGACGCATTTATCGTCGACCTCGCCAAAGCCGAGTGTGGCCAGTCCGCCGACAAGGAGGGGGCCGCCTACTTCTGCGGAATCACGCCGTCGGACGCGTGCATCACGAAGCGGAAGGGGTATTGGACCGGCTACATTGCCTCCCAGGTCCGCGCGACCCGGAAATTCGACTCGGGCGCCGCGGAGAACGCGGTCTCCGTTGCTGGAGGTGTCTACGACGACGACAACCTCACGAAGGACGAGGAAAAGAAGCTCGTCGACGCCGTGCAGGCCGCCTTCCCCGGGAACGTCGCCCAGGATGGCGAATGTGGAAACGACTACGACTGCCAGAGCGGCTTTCTGTGCGCCCTCGCACAGACGAAGCGCTGCGCCAAGCGCGTCGCGCGAAACGCCGGCGAAGGTTGCGGAAACCTCGGAGAAGTTTGCGGAAATGGCTCCTTCTGCAACCCGGGTGTTGGCGGTCAGCGCTGCGATCCCCAGGGGACGAAGGCGGGCGACCCCTGTGTCGCCGCGGGCGGCAAGGATGGCAAACCGAGCTGCGCGAGCGGCTTCTTCTGCGACGTCGACAAGTGCAAGGCGGTCGGCGGACCCGGCGCCGCCTGCACCGCCGATACCCAGTGCGACACTGGCTACGCCTTCTGTCTGACGGCGGCCTCCGGCGGCGGCTCCGTCTGCTCGAAGAAGCAGCTTTCGGCGACGGCGACGACCTGCTCCGACTTTAAGTGAACCTCGATCCGGCCGCCCTGAAGAGTGCGTTGAAAGCGGAGGCTGCCGACGCACTCGTGGCACGCAGCTCGGGCGTCCCCGCGTCCGAACTCGTCGTGGCGCGTGGCAGCCGGATGGCCTCGCTGGTCTGTGCAGCATACACCCAATGGAGCGCCGCCCACCGGATCGACGGGGGCGGCGTTTCGTTGGTCGCCGTCGGGAGCTTCGGGCGCGGCGAGTTGCTCCCCGCGTCGGACATCGATGTGCGCCTCCTCGCCCGCAGCGATGCTGATTTGCGAGCGATTTCAAGAGGTGCCGAGTCGCTTTTTGTGCCGCTGTGGGACGCCGGCATCTCCCTCGGCCACCAGACGACGAGCGTGAAAGAGACGCTTGCCCTCGCCGCGACCGATCTCACGACCGCGACCGGCCTCCTCGAACTTCGTACCCTCGCGGGCGACCCGTCGGTCACCGAGGAGCTCGTCGCCCGTGCCCGTGACGGCATCTTCGCCGAGGGGAACCTCCACCGGTTCCTCGACCGCCTCGACGAAGAGCTCGAAGCGCGTCATGAGCGCTTCGGATCGAGCGTCTACCTCCTCGAGCCCGACGTCAAACACGGTGCTGGTGGCGCCCGCGACCTCGACCATGCCCGCTGGGCGGCGAGCGCCCGTTGGGGCGGGACGGGGCCATCGAGGGACGACAAATCTCCAATTCCACAGTCTTTTTATCGAGAACTCGTTGCTCGCGGTGTGCTTCTGCCTCGCGAAGCGCTTGAACTGGCGAACGCGGAAGAGAGCTTGCGCGCGATCCGGTGGGAGCTCCACGCCGCCGCCGGTCGACGCAGCGAGCGACTCACCTTTGAGGCCCAGGAGAGCGTGGCGATGGCCCTCGGCTTCGGCGGGCGGGGCGACGGGGCCGAGCAGCTCGCGGTCGCCGCCGAAGCGTTCATGCAGCGCTACTACACCACGGCGCGAAGCGTGCTTCGTGCGCGAGAATCGCTGGTATTTCGAGCACATCCGCCGCGTCGTCGTGGGCGCCTTTCGGGGACGCCCCTCGAACACGGGCTGTTGCTTTTTGACCGCCATGTCACGCTCGGCCCGGGCCAGCGCCTCGAAGAGCAGCCGATCCTCGCGCTCCGTCTCTACGAGGCCTCCGTGCGGCACGGCGCCCCCGTGCACCCGCACGCCCGCGAAAACGTCGCCCGGTTCGTTCAAGAGCCTGAATTTACGCAACGTTTGCGGGACGACAGCGAGGCAGGTCCCCTGTTCCTGCAGCTGATTACGACGATGGGGGACGTGCCGACGAAGCGGGGTTCGCTCGTCGCCGAGCTCCATGAAGTCGGTTTGTTGCTCGCGATGGTCCCTGAATTCCTCCCGGTGACGGGGCGCGTCCATCACGATATTTATCACGTCTACACCGTCGACCAGCACAGCGTCGCTGCCGTCGATCGCTTGCGGGCAATCTTCCGTGGAGACTACGCGCAGGAGTTCCCGCTTGCTTCCAGGCTCGCTGCCGAAGGCGGCGTAGATATCCCATTGATTGTGGCGACGTTGCTTCACGACGTCGGCAAGGGGTATCCGGACGAAAACGGGTCACGAAAGTTCCACGCGAAGACGGGGGCGGCCGTCTGTCGGCAGGTCGTTCCGCGGTTTGGTCTGCCGCCGGAAGATGTGGAGCGGGTTGCGTCGCTCGTGAACGAGCATCTTGCGATGTACCACACGGCTACACGCCGCGATCTCGAAGATGCTGCAACTATTCGGGATTTCTCTGCACCCCTCGATGGTCCGGTCGCGCTCAAGCAGCTC
>JAAFHJ010000683.1 GCA_013298325.1 Myxococcales bacterium
GACGAGCCAGGAGGAGTGCGACCCGGCGTTTTTTCACGTTCCGAGCGCCAACCTCCCGCGCCTCACCGTCGACGGCATCGCCCTCACCGTGATCGCCGGTGACGCCTTCGGCCTGCTCTCGCCGGTCCCGGTCGCCTCCCGCACGCTCTATGTGCATGGCGCCGCCCCGGAAGGCACCTCCCTCATCGTCCCGGAAGGGCACGTCGAACGGGCCGTTTACGTCGCCGAAGGGACCCTCGAAGTCGCCGGATTCGACTACTCCGCTGGCACCCTCGTCGGCCTTGCGAAGGACGAACCGGTCGCCGTCCATGCAAAAACCGCCTGCAATTTCCTGCTCCTCGGAGGAGACCCCCTGGGGGAGCGGTTCCTGGTATGGAACTTTGTATCTTCCTCGGAAGCACGCATTGAAGAGGCGAAGCGCGCTTGGAAAAATGGCGAGTTTCCCAAAGTCCCCGGCGACGAAATCGCCTTTATTCCCCTCCCGGAATGATCCAATGACCACCATCGCACCGACGACCGGCCGCCCCACGAATCACTCGCCGGCCCTCGACCGCCTCCTCGCCCAGCTCTCCCTCGAGAAAATCGAAGAGAACGTCTTCCGCGGCGAAAGCCAAGACCTCGGTTGGGGGACCGTGTTCGGCGGTCAGGTCCTCGGCCAGGCGCTCTCCGCCGCCGTGCAGACGGTCCCCGGCGACCGCGCCGTCCACTCCCTCCACGGCTATTTTCTCCTCCCCGGCGACGTCAAGAAGCCGATCGTCTACAACGTCGACCGCATCCGCGACGGCGGCTCCTTCACGACGCGAAGCGTCTCCGGCATCCAGAGCGGTCGCCCGATCTTCCATCTTTCCGCGTCGTTCCAGACGGCCGAAGACGGTCCCAACCATCAATCCCCGATGCCGGAAGTCCCCGCGCCGGCCACGCTGCCGACGGAGGCCGAGCGTCTGCTCCCCTACGCCGACGCGCTCCCCCCATTCCTGCGCGCGCGCCTCTCTGTCGACCACGAGCACGCCGTCCTCGGCCGCGCCCCCTTCGAGCTCCGGAGCGCCGATCCGGTCGACGACCCCTTCCATCCGGCGCCGCGCGAAGCACTTCGGAAGGTTTGGCTGAAGACGGCGGCCCCACTGCCCGACGACCCGGCACTCCACCGTTACCTCCTCGCCTACGCGACCGATCACGCCTTCCTTACGACGGCACTCATTCCCCATGGTCGCACGTGGCTCACTCCCGGCATGCAGATGGCCAGTATCGACCATGCCATCTGGTACCACCGCCCTTTCCGCATCGATCAATGGCTCCTTCACGTGATGGAGAGCCCAAACGCCCACGGAGGCCGCGGCCTCGTCCGCGGGCAGATCTTTGACGAAGCGGGGAACCTCGTCGCCTCGACCGCCCAAGAGGGGCTCCTCCGCCCGAAAGCGAAGCGCGCGTGATCGGAGCGATTCCCTAAATAAGTCCAGCGGTCGGCTGGACTTAGGCTTCCCAGCGAAGATCGAGGGCCCGCTCCACAAACTTCACGAGGCGCTCGGGGGCGGCGATTCGCCGGTGCTCCAGCGCCGCCGGGAAAAGCCGGGCGACGCCCGTCCCGTCGCCGTCCGGGATCTTCCGGGTCGCCAGGCGGAGGGCAAGCGGCTCGTAGCGCGCGCCGATGGCGGCAAGCTCGTCCAGGAGCGCCTCCGCGTAGGCGTCGGGTCGCGGCTCGTCGTCGTCTGCGTTGCGGACCTCCTCCGTCAGCGCCTCCAGGCGCGCAAGAAGCTGCCGACGCACAGCCCCCGGAAGCGCGATCGGCCCCGGCGGGTCGGTCGCCACCCCTCCCCAAACAGCCCCCGCGTCCTCGGCAAGGCGGTCGGCGAGCCAGTCCGCGCGGCGCGTCTTCGGCATCAGCGCAAGCCAAGCCTTTACTCTTCCAGCAAATTCCGGCTCGGCCACGTGGGCTCGCAGCACCGAAGAGCGCCCGCCATCGGCGACGCGTGCGATCGTCGCCACGATCGTCGATGCGACGTCGGGGTGCCCTGCCGCGCCGACAACGACCCGCCGAAGCTCGGTGATCATCGTCTCGCGGAGCGACCGCGGCAAAATCCAGGAGGAGGACACGGCTAGAGCGGCTGCCTTACCCTGCGGAGATCCTGCACGCAATTGCCGTCGCTGCGGCACACAAAAAGTATCTTAAACTTTTTAATAGAGCACAACACACTCTTTTAAGTTCACATAGAGTATCTGAAACTCTTTTACCTCCGGGAATAAAGAGCTTCTGAGACTCTTTCTTCGACCACCCATGGCAGCCAACTCACCAAATAAACTTCATCTTCGGCGCGACCGACTCATCGGCACGCTCCTCGGGACTGCCGTTGGGGATGCGCTCGGCCTCCCCTTTGAGGGGGAGCGCACCGCGAGCGCACCGCAAGACCGCGCCGTCGATCGCTTTCACTTTCTTGGGCGGTGGGGCTTCGTGTCCGACGACACTGAGCAGACGGCCCTCGTTGCCGAGGCGCTCCTTGCCGGCGCGACGCCGGAGGAGGCGGCCCGCGCCTTCCAGTGGAGCCTCGCCGGCTGGTTCCTTCGCCTCCCTTGGGGTATCGGCTTCGGGACGCTCCGCGCCTGCCTAAAGATCCTCGTCGGTTTCCGCCGGAGCGGCGTCACCAGCGCGGGGAACGGCGCAGCGATGCGCGCCGCGATCGTCGGCGTCGCTTTCCCCAACGAAAACGAGCAGGATACGCGCGACGCCTTCGGGATCGCCCTCGCAGAGACGACCCAC
>JAAFHJ010000684.1 GCA_013298325.1 Myxococcales bacterium
GCAGGATGCATGCTCCCACGCCTCGGCGCCTTCGTCCCCGCGCTGGGCGCGAGCGCGGCGAGTCTCGCCCTCCCGCTGGCGCTCGTCGTCGTCGCGGCGGTGCTCCCCCTGTTTCGGAAGACGGCGATCGGGCGAGAGATCGTTCTTTCTGGTTCAAATCCAACAGCTTCCACCGCGGCAGGAATTCCCGTCGGCCAGCGTCGAGGGCTCGCCTACGTGGCGAGTGGCGGCCTCGCCGGACTCGGCGCAGCGGCGACGGTTCTGGGCTACAAGGGCTACTACGAGCAGGGGCTTGGGGCCGGGGCCGGGTTTCTTGGGCTCGCCGTCGCGCTCCTTGGGCGCGGAAGTTTCTTCGGCTTGGCGCTCGCCGCGCTCCTGTTCGGGACGCTCCAGCAGGGCGGCCTCGCCGTCAATGCGATCGTTCCGAAGGAGGTCATGGACGTCTTTGCCGGCGTCGTGATCGTCGCCGTCGCCATCGCCGATCGGTGGGTCGCCGCCGTTCCCGCGGCCAAAACTCCCGCCGCTGCCCAGGAGGCAGCATGAACGGGAAAACGTTGCTTTTGCAGACGCTTGCGTCTGCGGTCCCCTACGCTTTCGCGGCGCTCGGAGGCACCATTTGCGAGCGCTCCGGCGTCGCCAATATCGCGCTCGAAGGGGCGATGCTTGTCGGCGCCTTTGCGGCGGCCGCGGGCGGTCTGGCGAGCGGAAGTCTGTTTGTTGCGCTCGTTTCGGCGTTTGTTGCCGGCGGTGCCTTCCTCGCGATCCACGGATTTGCCGTTGTTCGTCTCGGCGTCTCTTCCATTGTTTCCGGCGTCGCGATGAACCTGATCGCCGCCGGCGGAACGCGGTTTTTGCTTCGCGCGATCTACGGTTCGAGCGCAAATTCCCCCACCGTCGAGGCCTTTAGCGCCAGCGGTGCCGGACGCTTGATTCTGCCGGCGCTGGCCGTCGTTGCCCTTGTTGCGACGCTCTTTTTCTTTCGCAAGACGGCGCTCGGTCATTGGCTGGTTGCCGCTGGCGAGGCACCGGAAGCGCTGGTCGCCACCGGCCATTCGGTCGCGCCGATCCGCTTCTGGGCGGTCGTCGTTTCTGGGGCGCTCGCCGCACTCGGCGGGGCGGCGCTCGCGGTCGATCTTCGGCAATTTCAAGGCGGTATGACGGCGGGGCGAGGCTTTATCGCCCTCGCAGCGGTCATCCTCTCCGGATGGCGCCCCGGCCGCGCGGCGCTCGCCTGCCTCGGTTTCGCCCTCCTCGATGCGGTTCAGGTCGGCCTCCAGGCCGAACAGAGTGGCCACGCGGAGCTCCTCTCCGCATTCCCCTACGTGGCGACGCTCCTCCTGCTCATCGCCCTCGGAAAGCGCGCCGGCGAGCGGACGCCGCGGGCGCTCTCTTAGGAGCGGCTCGTCGCCAAGACGCCGATGAGTGGCTGCCCGTCGCGGAAGACGCGCAAGGCACGGCTCGTTCCCCACGGCTGCAAGAGTGCGTATTCGTGGGGCAAATCCCAGAGGACGAGGTCGGCACGGGCGCCGACGTGAAGCGCACCGGTGTCGCCAAGACCGAGCGACGCCGCCGCTTCGACGGTCGCCCCGGCGAGCACCTCCGTCGCCGTCAGCCCATAAAGTCGGACGGCAAGCGCGAGGGCCAGCGGGAGGCTCTCCGTCGGCGCCGTACCCGGGTTTGCGTCGCTCGCGACCACAAGCCGAAGGCCGGCGGCACGCAACGCGGCGACGTCCGGTGGCGCCTGATTCAATACGAACGACGCCGTCGGGAGGAGCACCACCCGCACGCCTGCTTCTGCCAATGCGCGGCGCCCCGCATCGTCGAGCTGTTCGACGTGTTCAACGCTCGCAGCCCCAAGCTCGGCGGCGAGCTTCGCTCCTCCGATGTCTTGGAACTGACCAATATGCATACGGATTCCGAGTCCTGCCCCCTTCGCAGCGCCAAGCACCGCGCGCCCTTCGTCGATCGAGAAGGCGTTGGCATCGAGGTAGGCGTCGGCGAAACTAGCCTGTTTGTTTCGGCCAACTTCCGCCGCAAGAGCGGCCATGGCCGCGATGTACTCGGCACGGCGATCGGCCCACGCGATGGGGACGGCGTGGAGGGCAAGGAACGTCACCACGACCCGCGGAACATCTGTGTATGCTGCAACCTTTGCGATGGCGGCGAGCTGCTTCCGCTCCTGATCGGGCTCCAGGCCGTAGCCGGATTTGACCTCGACGGTCGTCACACCGAGGGCTGCCATCCGACGGAGTCGTGCCGCCAGCGTTGTGCAGATCTCCTCCTCGGAGGCGGCCGCGATCGCCCGCGCGGAGGCCTTGATGCCGCCGCCCGACGCTGCAATTTCCCGGTAATCGTCGCCGCGCATCTTCCGCACGAACTCGTCGTGCCGAGAACCGACCCACGCCGCATGCGTATGCGCGTCGACGAAGCCCGGCGTCACGAGCATGCCGGCGGCGCATTCGGTGTATTCTGCATCAGGGGCGTCGGCGGCTGGGCCGACGTACACGATGCGCCCGTCGGCCCAGGCGACCGCCCCATCGTCCCAGGCGCCCGGATCGGCAAACGAAGCAACGACGCGCCCTCCGCGAATACCCTGAATCTTCATCGGTTTTTTGCTTCTTCGGCGAGCGCTTCGAGTCGAGCGGCGAGGGGGCGATGGGCGTCCACACACTGCTGAAACGCGTCCAGGCTGGGGGTCGTCTTTCGGCGGAGTCGGGCCACGCGGCGCGCCGCCGC
>JAAFHJ010000685.1 GCA_013298325.1 Myxococcales bacterium
CCACGCACGCGCGGCAAGGGGGAGGGCGGGCCCGTTGGGAGAGGGGCCTGGAGAAGCGGAAACGGAAGGCATCGTGGGCGCCTGTATGCATCAAAATGGGGCGGTCGCTGCGGTCGAGTTCGTCGGGGGTTTCAATTTCGCCCCGGCAGGGCGCACACTGGCGCTCTTGAACGCGCCCGGTCCCCACCCGCGAAGAACGAAGCGCTCCCCCGGTGGAGGGCGCCCGTGAACCTCCAATTCGCGATCGGCGTCGCGGTCGCGTCGATGTCCTTCTTCGCGGCGGCCATCGCCTTTGGCTTCGGCACGGCACGCCCCCGTTTGCGTTACTATTCGCTGCTTTCCATCGCTGCGGGCGGCTACGCCCTCTGCGAAATCGCGCTCTCCCTCGTTGAAGGCGACACCCAGGTCCCCTGGCTCTCGCGGATGGAGCTCTTCTTCGCCGCCATCGGCTTCCCCGGCTGGTTCGGCTACCTCGGCACCGAGCGCGGGGCACTCATCGCCGGGGCAACGACCGACGCCGGCCGTTTCGGGGAGCGCCTCTTCCACGGCCTCATCTTTGTCGCCGCCGGCCTCGGCGTCCTCGCCCCGATCCCCGGCGTTTTTTACACGTCACGGGTCGTCGTCGTTCCGATCCCCCACCTCCACACCGCCTTCCGAGACACCGCCCCGACGGCGCTCGGCGAGGCGATGTACGCGTTCTTGCTCATCACGCTCGTCCTCGGCATTTACCGCCTCTTCCGAGCGGCGCGCGCCGGGATGGTCGGCGCGGCGGCCCAGCTCTTCGGCAGCATCATGGTGCTCATCGGCGGGGCGAACGACTCGCTCCTGATCAGCGGCTACGTCCGCTCGGTGTTCCTGCTCCCGTCCGCTTTCGGCTTCGCGATGGCCGCCTGCGGCGTCGCGATCGTTCAGGGCTTTTTGGAAGAGATGCGGAAGGTTGACCGCGTCACGCGGCGCCTGGAGCGCCACATCGCCGAGCGCACCGCCGAGCTGGAAACGGCGCGCGCCACCATGCGCCGCTCGGAGCGCCTCGCCGCCATCGGAACGCTCTCCGCCGGCGTCGCCCATGAAGTGAACAACCCGCTCGCTGCCATCGCCGGAAACCTCGGCTTCGTCATCGAGGAGGTCGAGGCGGGGCACCCGGCGCGCGAGGTCCTCCCCATCCTCCGTGACACCTCTGAGCTCGTCGGCCGCATCGGCCGCATCGTCCGCCAGCTCCTCACCGCCGGGCGCGCTGCGGGGGGCACCCCTTCCGTGCACGCCGTCCCGTTGGCGGCGAGCGTGAAGGCGGCCGTCGACGGCATCCCGCCCGAGCTCCGGGGCAACAGCACCCTCCGCGTTGAAGTTGCCGCCGATACCTTCGTCCGCGGCGACGAAACCCATCTCACCCAAATACTCGCGAATTTGCTGGCGAACGCGCTGAACGCCGTCGAAGGGGCGCCGGTCGCCGAGGTCGCCGTGGTCATCGACGACGCACCGGAAGAAGAGCGGACCGAGACCGCCCTCGGAGGGCGCCCGCGCGCCCCGATCGGCCGCGTGCGGATTCGGGTGAGCGACACCGGCATCGGCATGAGCGACGACGTCCGTGCTCGGCTATTTGAACCATTTTTTACAACGAAACCGAGAGGGAAGGGGACCGGTCTCGGCCTCGCGATCACCCACGAGTTGGTCGTTTCGCTCGGGGGCGTCATTTCTGTCGAGAGCGCGATCGGCCGCGGGACGACCTTCACGATCCTCCTCGACCGCGCGCCGGTAGGCCCCCGTACGCGGGGCCGTATACCGACGTTCCGTCACCTCCTGCCGAACCTCAGCGCCCGGGAGACGCCACTCCCTTCGACCGATCGCCTACCGGAGGTCCCGCGCTACGCGACGCCCACGAACGGCGTCGCAAAGATAAACGCTTCTCAAGTCTTGGAGCGGCGCCTGCGTCTCCTCGTCATCGATGACGAGCCGGCCCTCCGCCAATCGATCCGCCGCATGCTCGCCCCGAGCTTCGACGTTGTCCTCGAGGATGACCCGCTCCGCGGGCTCGCGAAGATCTGCGAGGGGGACGACCCCCCCTTCGACGCCATCCTCTGCGACGTCGTCATGCCGAACGGCGGTGGCGAAGCGCTCTATCGGGCGGTGGCCGCCTTCGATGCCCGTCGCGCCGCGAGAATCGTCTTCATGACGGGAGGCGCCCCCGACGAGAAGACCCGAAATTTCCTCGCAGATCAGCCGCAACCGGTCCTCGAAAAGCCCTTCCGCCGCGCGGAGACGATCGCGCTCCTGCGTGCGGTCGCGCCGTCGTCGAAAGAATCGGCTAGTGTGGTCGGCCCTTGAAGCTTGGAGTCACGGAGAATGCCCACCTGAAGGGGAGCCGAGAGCACGCGCCACGCGTGAATTTCGCCCCCGCGCGTGTTCGACGCATCGTCTTGGCCCCCTCCGTCGACGACCTGAACGGCACCGCGATCACCCCCGCCCGCCTCGCCTTCATGACGGTCGCCCCCTCGGTGGAGTCGGCGGCAACGAATGGGCTTGCGACACGCGTCGCGGCTATTTCGCGCCATCTTACCGAAGACGCCTCCCTTTTTGTGCGCTGCACCCCGTCGCAGACCGCCGAAGTGCGCGCCATCGTCGAGGCGGCGTTCGGCGCCGATGCCCTCCAGAGCGAGATCATCCTCGTCGGCGATGAAGCGCGCCCCGACCCCCTCGATCGCCGCTGGACCGCCCACCACGACGCGCTGCTGGTTTTC
>JAAFHJ010000686.1 GCA_013298325.1 Myxococcales bacterium
ACCGGATCGGAGAACGCGGCGCGCGGCCGCTACGCCGCTGCCAAAGGCACGTACACCTCGCGCGGATACCCGTAGGTGAAGTGCATCTTCCCGGTCCCCGCGGGGAAAGTTACCCGGCGCTTTCCAGCTTTCACCGCTTCCAGCGCGACCCGATGCGCCTTCCGAAAGGCCCGCATCTCCGCGATCAATCGCTTCGCCGTCGCCAGGTCTCCCGCCGTCGTCAATCGCGGGACGCGCCCGCCAAATTTCTCGTAGGTCTTCGCGCGGGAATGCGGATTCGTCGCGAGCACCCGCAGGCGGCCCGCGAACCTCCCCGAATGACGGCGCCGCGCCGCCTTGATCTTCTTCGAAAGATGCGTCGCCACCTGCGTCGCCATCTCGGTCACGCTCCCAAAGAGTTCCACTGCCTCTTTCGGTGCCCCCAACCGAAATTTTACCGTCGGCGCATTGCTTTTGTCGTCCTGCGCGAGGTACTCGCGGGGCCGCGTCACAACGGTAGATTTCCCAAAGAGATCCTCCACCGCGGAGATCATCCCCGGCCACTCTTCCGGCGACGCCACGAGCCCGGCTTCGACGGGATTTGCCATCGCATACGCGATCTTCTCGGCGATCGCCGTCGTGCCTTCGAGGCGGTTGTAGGGGCCGTCCGGCTTGTCAAACACGCTCGACGGGAGCCCGTAACGGACCTTCACCGTATCGGCGAGCATCTTGTTCCGCTCTTGAAGGAACATCGAGATCTCGC
This sequence comes from Myxococcales bacterium, assembly GCA_013298325.1. Classification (GTDB taxonomy): domain Bacteria; phylum Myxococcota_A; class Polyangia; order Polyangiales; family Polyangiaceae; genus JAAFHJ01. The sequence continues at coordinate 743 of JAAFHJ010000686.1, forward strand.
CCCGTCGGTCAAACAGCACTTCGTGCATGTGGTTCGACATCATACAAACGGCAATGACCTCGATGCCGTACGCCTCCGCGTAGCGTGCCGTCGCGTATTTGTAGAGCTGTTCGACGCTGGACGAATACTTCCCGCCCCGGTCGTAGTTCGGCGTGAATTTGTGGGCGCGGTCGACGCAGCGCCGTGTGACTTCGTAAAAGGTGCCGGGGAGGTACTGCTGGGCATAGGACATGCCCTCCGCCCCCCAGGCTGCATGCCAACGCGAATTCCGAGCAAATCGGGCGATTCACGGGCGGGTAGGGGGTGGCCCCGACCGGAAATGCCTGGCCCGGGCCAGGGGGGCGTTCATGCGGGGGCCGCCCTTCAGCGTTCGCCGCTCAGAGCCCCTGGACGGGGACGCCCTTCGTCGCGCTGAGGCCGGCGCCGCTCCGGCCGTCTCCGAGTTGGCCGCTTGCCGCGTCCCCCCAGCAGAGGACCGGGTCGGCGGGGCGGAGGGCGCAGCCGTGGGCGCGGCCGAGGGTCAAGTCGCTGAAACTACCGACAGAAGTGGCCGCCGTCGGGACGCCCTTCGCCACCGTCGTGCCGTCTTCGAGCTGGCCTACGCCGTTCACACCCCAGCACTGGAGGGCGCCGCCGACCTGCGCGCAGGTGAACTGGTTCCCGGCGCGGAGCTTCGACGAGGTGATCCGCGGCGTCGTATAGCCGGGCGGCGCCTGCGTGAGGACCTGCATGGTGTCCGGGTCCTTGAGGACGCCGCGGCCGAGCTGAAGGGCGGTGTTCGACCCCCAGCACTGGACGCCGTTCGACTCCGCGCAGGTGTGGTCGAGGCCGGGGGCGACGGCGCTCGCCGTCAAGTAGGTGATGTTCGGCCCGGTCGTCAGCGGGATTCGGGTCGCGCTCGTGACCGCCGCCCCGCCCGCGCCGACTTGGCCGGTGCGGTTGTCGCCCCAGCAGTAGAGGGCGTTCGTGACTTCCTGGACGATGCACGTGTGGTTCGCGCGGCTCGCGATCTGCTTCCACGTGACGAGGCCGGTGGGGGCGCCGAGGACGCGGACCGGCTTCGGGCGGTTCGTCTGGGTGCCGTCGCCCAACTGACCGAAATCGTTGCGTCCCCAGCAGTAGACTTCGCCGTCGACGAGGGCCGCGCAGGCGTGGTCTTCGCCGGCGGTGATGAGGACAGCGGCGCTCGGGAGCGGCACTTTGACCGGCTCACGCTGGGTGACGCCGGAGCCGTCGCCGAGCTGGCCCTTGTCGTTTTTGCCCCAGCAATACACGGAGTTCGCGCCGGCGCGGAGCGCGCAGGTGTGGGCGTTCCCGGCGGCGACGACGGTGACCTGGGAAAAGCCCGGCATGCGCATCGCCGAGGTGCAGAGGCTCGTCGCGCAGCCGGGCCCCGCTTGGCCGTCGTCGTTCCGCCCCCAGCAAAAGACGCGGCCCGAGCCCTCGACGGCGCAGGTGTGGTCCCCGCCGGCGGCGAGCTGGAGGATGTTGTTCCCGCAGGTGGTGCCACGGCAGTAGTTGGAGGCGCACTGATCTGCGGTCGTGCACGGCTGGCCGACCGCGAGCTTCCCGCAGGTCCCCGCCGCGTTGCAGATGGCCGAGCTGCAGTCGGCGGCCGCTTTGCACGGCTTGCCGTCGGCGTTTTTCCCGCAGGTACCGACGCTGTTGCATACATTGCCGCTGCAGTCGGCCGGCTGGGTGCACGGGAGGCCGTTCGCCGATTTGCCGCACGTTTTCGAAGAGTTGCAGAAGCCGGTCTTGCAGTCGGTGTCGACGCCGCAGCCCTGGCCGTCCTTCTTGGCGCCGCAGGTGCCGTTCGAGGTGCAGATGCCGTCGGCGCAGGCTTCGCCGCTCGTGCAGCGGACCGGCTCGGGGCCGCAGGTCTTGCTCGCGTTGCAGAGGCCGGTCGAGCAGTCGCGGTTCTCGACACAGGCGTTCCCGTCGGGGGCGGCGCCGCAGACCTTCTTCGAGTTGCAGACGCCCGAAC
>JAAFHJ010000687.1 GCA_013298325.1 Myxococcales bacterium
CTGCCTTCGTGAGCCCGAGGCGAACGAGGTGGGGCGGGATGTCGCCGGCGAGCGCGTTCGCAACGTTTTCAAGGACGTAGAGGGCACCGAGCCAGTCGGCGGCATTTGTCGACGCGAGCCAGGCGCGATGGAACTCGGCGATCGGCTCGACGCTCGCCTGCCCGTCGGTCGGCGACGCCCCGAGCGCCTGCAGATCGGCTTCCGCGAGCCGGTAGTGGCCCCCTTCGTCGGCAGCCATGTCGGCAAAAAACGCCTTCAATTCGGGCGTCGGCGCGTATTTCGCCGCATGTTCGAGGCGGGCGCCGCTTCCACGGGTGTAGTGGACCATCGCGTCGAGAAAGCGCACGTAGGCAGCGCGATCGAGGCCCGGCAGGAGCGGACGGACGGCGGCGGCCATCGCCAGGGGGAACTCGGAGAGGCTGCGGTTCGGGGTCGCTTCGGTCACGGCACGAGCTTACCGAAGGCGCGGCGTGCCTGGGCAAGCGTTTGTTGCCGACGCGTTTCGTCGAGTTCCTCGGCAAAAACGGTCGCGCCGCCGATCCGATTCGCGATCGCGTCGCGCGCGGCGTGGCGGAAGAGGCGCCCGAGGCCGCGACGGGCATAGGTCGGCCGCACGCGGAGCGCGTCGATGGCCAGGCCACCGGCATTCGTGCGGGAAAAATCGACATTTACGAGCGCCCCGACCTGGCACGCGGTCGTCGGCATGATGGTCGTGAGGTTCCCGAGGGACCAGAGAATCAACGCCAGCGACGGCGGCGCCCCCCGCCGAAGGACTTGAAGGGGGCACGCGGGGTCTGCGCCGTTGACCGAAACGATTTCCAGCGGTTGCAGGACGTGGGGCGAGCTCCCGACGATCACATCGGCGCCGGCCGCGATGAGGCTGCAGGCGGCCTCCCGTTGGGCCGTCGTCGGCCAGTATTCGTACTCGTAGCCCCAATGCGCAAGGACGACCCGCAGCGCCGGTTCGGGGCAGGGGCCGGAAGGGCCAACGAGTTCGTGAGCCTTTCCGGAGATTTCCGAGAGACGCGCCACCGGGATCCCCGGCGGGATCGGGTCGTTTCCGTTCACGCCGTAGGTGAAGGCCGAGGCGGCGACCGTCCAGCCCTCGTGGACGGTGACCGATGCCTGCGCCTCCGACGCGGCGATCCCGCCAACCGGGACGAGACCGGCCGCCAGAACCGCGGCACGCGTCGCCGCAAGGCCTGAGATTTTCTGATCAAGCGCGTGGTTGTTCGCGAGCGACAGCACCGTCGTCGTTGCCCGCCACGGCTCCAGAAAGGTCGCCGGAGCGTTGTAATGGAGCGTCTCGTAGGTGAACCGGGGGACCGGTCGCGACCCGTCGATCGGCGTCTCCAGGTTCGCAAACGCGACGCCGGCCTCGGCGATGGCCGCCGCGACCGCCGGCGAGAAGGGCCGCTCGAAGCCATCGCGAATCCACATCAAATCGCCGCCAAAAAGGGCGCGCAACCTCGTCGCCCCACCGCCGAACGACGACCAGCTTTGCGAAGCGACGTAACCGGCGGCCGCCTCCGCGGCATCGCCGTCTTCCGCGGTCCACGGCGTCGCACGATGCACGAGGCTTTTCGTGAGGTACCGCAGGTTTTTGTCGAGGCGCCACAGGGGCCACGCCCCGTCTTCGTAGCGGATGGTCTTCTTCGGCGGGATCGTCATCGGCGCCCCAAAGACAGGAACGGCGAAGGGGCGGCGACGTAGGTCGGCCCGGCGCGAAAGGCGCGATAGAAGGTCACAAAATACCCTTCAAAGACGGGGGCCTGCGCCGCGAGAAGCGCCGGCGCGAGGTGGGCGTGGAGCCGGTGGAGGTTCCGCCCGGGGACGCGCGGATAGAGGTGATGGTCGAGGTGGTGGTTCAGCCCGCTCCACAGGAAGCTCCAGAGGCGCGTCGTGCGGACCGTCGTCGCCGTGTGCAGGGCGTCCCCCTCCCAGGTATTCGCGTAATGATCGGCGATCGATTTGAGGCCGTTCCAGGGCGTCGCCGCGAGCAGCGGAAGCACCCAGCCGTAGAGAAAGAGCCGTTGAAGGCCGGCCGGCGCGACGACGAAGTGGAGAAAGAGCCCCCAGAACAGCACGATCCCGAGCAGCTCCACGGCGTGGAGCAGGAGGGCCCGCCCCCGGAGGGCGATCGCCGGGTAGAGGAGGCCAAAATGGAGAGGCGCGAGCGGGAGCCCCGCGAAGACAACGATGTAAAACTGAAGTTTTACGAGGAGTCCTGGCGCTCCAACGTTGTAGGCGTCCGGGTCTTTCGCCGTCCGGTTGTAGCGATGGTGGGCGAGATGGGCGTGGCGCGCCGCCCGAAAAGGGACGCCGGCAAGCGCCCCGAGGAGATGCCCAAAGAGGGCGTTTGCGATCCGGCTTTCAAACAACGATCCGTGCCAGGATTCATGGCCGAGCTGAATCAAGCCATTGAAGAAGAAGCCGGCAACGAGGAGCGTCGGCACGGCGGCGACACCGGGGAGCAAAGCGGCGAGGAGCCCAAGGCCGACGGTCGCCCCCCCAAGGAACGCCGCCATCGCGAGCGTTTTCCAGCCGTTGCGAACGAGGAGCGGCGCGAGATCTTCGGCGGCGATCAAGGCCATCGGCGGGGGACTCCCAAATAGCGAGGCACTTCGGCCATATAGCGCCGGTAGGCGTCCCCAAAGCGGGCGGCGAGGAAGTCTTCTTCGGCGCGGACGAGGGCGTGCATCCCGGCGCCGAGGGCGATCACCAT
>JAAFHJ010000688.1 GCA_013298325.1 Myxococcales bacterium
GCTGGCATGCGAGGTTTTATGCATGCCCCCAAGAGTGCGCTCGGGCTCGTCCTTCTGGCGACGTCGAGCATCTACGCGTGTAGCGCCTCCGATAGCGCCGGAACCTTCGGCGCCGAAGCCCCCTCGGGGACCGCCGATGCGGCGACCGGGCCCGGCGGGAATGGCGGGGCGAGCGCCGTCGATGCCGGACCGCCGCCCGAAAAAGAGATCGAATCGAGCTTCCAGGCGCCGGTCGCCACCGGGAACTTCGTCTGGGTGGCGAACCCGGCGAGCGGGCGCGTCGCCTACATCGACGCGAAAACCCTCGAAGTAAAGGTCGCCTTCGCCGGCAACGGACCGACCCAAATCGCCGCCCTCCCGAGCACTGGCTCCGGCTCCGGCGATGCGACCGTCGTCCTCAATGCGCTCTCCCACGACGCGACGCTCCTCCGCGCGAAAGATGGCGTTCTTGAACGGAAAACCTTTGCTGTCGGCGACGACGCCAACAAGTGGAGCGTCTCCAAAGACGGTCGCTGGGCGATCGCCTGGAGCGACGCGACCCTCGTCCCCGGGGCGGCCAAGAGCCGCGGCTTCCAGGACCTCACCGTCATCGACGTCACCGGCGCCCTCCCGCCCCAGATCCTCTCCGTCGGGTACCGGCCGACCGCCGTCGGCTTCGATGGCGCCGCAAAACTCGCCTACGCGGTCACCGAAGACGGCGTCGCCCTCCTCGAACTTAGCCCCGCCGGCGGAGCAGCCCCGCGCCTGGTGCGGAATGTGCCACTCGGAAGCGACGGTCCTGGCGCCGCCACCGCCCGCGACGTCTCCGTGACCCCCGACCTCCGCTTCGCCTTCGTCCGCCGCACCGGCGACGCGAAGGTCGGCGTCGTCCCCCTCGATGGCGTCGGCGCCCCCGTCGACGTCACCCTCGACGGGCCGGTCACCGATCTCGACCTCGCCGAAGACGGCAGCAAGGCGGTCGCTGTCGTCCGCGAGACCGGGAAGGTTTTCGTGCTGCCGGTGCCAGCGATCGCGACGAAACCGCTCGAATTTGCCTCGCTTCCGATCACCGGCGAGACCGTCGGGAGCGTCTCCCTCGCCCCGGCCGGCGATCGCGGGCTCCTCTACACAACGGCGACCCCCGTCGAGCGCCTCTCCGTGTTGAGCCTCGCGCCGGCCCTCTCCTTCCGGGCCCTCCGCCTGTACGCGCCGGTCGCAGCCGTGTTTCCGGCGCCGGCAGCGGCGAACGCCGTCGTCCTCCATACGACCGGCTCCGACGGCCTCGGCGCCTTCAGCCTCGTCCCCGTCGCCGACACGCTCCCGGCGAAAATCGTGCAAATGAATGCACCTCCGTTTGCCGTCTCCGTCCGCGACGACCTCGCCATCGTCGCCGAACGGAACGACACCACCCGCGTCTACGGCGCCTGGATCGCCCGCTTCCCGTCGTTCCGGACCGAGCACTTTCCGCTCGCCTCCGCGCCGCTCGCGGTCGGGGTCGTCCCCTCCGCGGGGCGCGCCTTCGTCAGCCAGATGCACCCCGAGGGGCGCATCACCTTCTTCGACCTCGCCACCGGCGCCGCCCGCACGCTGACCGGTTTCGAGCTCGCCTCACGCGTCGTCACCGGAGGTACCCCTTGAAACGCTTTGCCTATTTGCTTCCTTTCTTCGCCGGCCTCACCGCCTGCGGCGACCGCAGCGCCGCCTGGGACGACGCCCCCGCCACCACCGACCTCACCGTCGGCCTCGCCGATCGGGTCGTGGTCATCGACGACGCCCTCCACCGGGCCCTCGCCATCGCCCCCCAGGCCGACGGCAGCGCCCGCTTCACGACGACGACCGTCGGCCACACGGTCACCGCCGCCGTCGCCACCGCCGATCGCGCGCGCCTCTTGGTCCTCGCCGCCGGCGACCAGCCCCGGAAGACCAACAAAGACGAGCCCCCCTCGCTCGCGATCCTCACCGCCACCGGCAGCCAGCGCTTCCCCTTGGAATCGCCCCACAGCGGCGTCGCCCTCGACCCCGAAGGGCGCTACGCGGCCCTCTACGCGCTCCCGGCAGCGGCCGGATCGACGCCGAACTTCGTCGAGAACCCGAACGAAATCGTGATTGTCGACGCCGCCCCCGGCGAGGCGCCGCGGCTCGTCCCCCACACGCTCCGGAGCTTCGGTGGGCGCCCCCAGCGCCTCACCTTTACCGCCCCCCTCGGCCTCCCCGGCGGCACCCGGCGCCTCCTCGTCGTCGAGACCGATCGCGACATCTCCCTCGTCGATCTCGCCTCCATCCACGACCCGACCCCACGCGCCGACATCACCATCCGTCTCACGAGCGGCTCCTCGGCGACGACTGCGAAGCCGGCCGGGATCGCCATCGACGACGGCGATCCGACCGTCGACGACGACGCCCGCATCGGCGTCCGCCTCGACAACGACGCCAGCGTCGTCCTCATCACCCTCAGCCGCGGCACCAACGGCGAGCTCCAGCCGACGTTGAACCTCGCCGCCGTCGGCGGGACCCCGACCGACATCGCTTTCGTCCGCGCCGGCGCCGGCTCCGCCGATCCGACGAAAGCGGGCCTCCGTCTCGCCGCCCTCGTCCCCGGCACCCGCCGCGCCGTGCTGGTCGATCCGGCGACGAGCATCACCACCGACGTGAGCCTCCCCGACGCCTACTCGAAGCTCGCCCTCGTCACCGCGGAAGCGGGGGGCGGTGCCGGCGGCGACGTCGCCCTGCTTTATGGC